>JBAVUV010001067.1:0-4983 GCA_049696955.1 Candidatus Sulfotelmatobacter sp.
GGGCGCGAGTGAGGATGGCGATGACGGCCGGGTCGTCATCGGCTGCGGCGGTCAAGGCGTTGGTATCGACAATCATTACTTTGTCAGGGCGTCATCCCGAAACACGGCGCACTGCAGCCGCGTGAGGGATCTCCCATAGATACGGCTTGTGTGAGATCCCTTCGACTTCATCTCAGGGCAGGCTCTTCGTTCCGCCTGGAAAACGGCTGCACTCGCGAGGACCCCGAACTACAAGTCGAACAATTCAAATTGAACCGGCGTCCACTGCTGGGATCAGCGCCAGAGTTCGCGATCGATCTGCTCGAAGGCCTCTGCCACCCGCTCCTCGATCTGCTTGCGGTCTTTGTCGTTGCGGAGGTGCTTGAGCTTGCCCAGATGTTTGGTCCAGGGTTTTTCCTCAGGTGTGATTCTCAGTTTCTCCTGGACCGCCTCTGTCACGAACTGGCGCAGAGGAATACCGCGCTCGGCAGCCACCGACTTCGCCCGGCGGAAGAGAAAATCCGGAATCTCGAGGGTCGTCTTCACGGACCCATATTACCATATTTATGGGAGATGCTCCTCTACAGGAGGTCCGGAATCCAGATAGGTTTGCTTTTCTGCGCCATTTGCTTTCCACCCTTCCAAACCCGCGAAGGGTGGGCCGTCCGCCAATGAGTGAAGTGGCGGTTTATCGCCAGCTATTGCGCCCTCCAAATTCTATGGATAGAACAACTGCGTCTTTGAGGAGCAGGTCGCATCAGATCGTTCAATAATCGTGCGGTATTCTGGCGAGTCTTCGGGATGAAACATCGTTCGGATGTCGGAACACCCTTCAAAGGAAGTAACGCAGGACAGATCGAGTGAAATTCTCTGAGGGTGCGTTTTCGTAGCAATGCCAATAACAGCATAAGGGACGCCGACGCCGGATTCATTTCGATCGAATCCGCTGCACAGAGCGATCCCTTGCTCTCTGTCCATCGCCGCAGTGCCGGGCAAGTTGATGTCGCCGAGCTGTTCCACAAGTATCACGGATGTGGACGTGATTTGGCGACTCCCCGTGCCGTAAAACGCACTAACGGTCACCTCGCGTACCAGACCTCCTCTCACCCTGACGATGGCGCTGTAATCAGCAGGGCGAATCCCAAGAAATGCGAGACGACGGAAGCTTTGATGTTGCCACTCTTTCACAAAGGCCATTGGGCCAATGGAGACAACACATTCTGATTCGTCGCATTGGGGACCACTATAACCAGCGTAGCCAGCGGGCCGTTCGGCCCTGCTGACGAACGCCCGAACCTCCCCGAGCGTCGTCACGCCGGGAGTGAGTGTTAGCGCCTCAGCCTGAAGCCGTTCGCCTTTTCGTCGCACACGTTCGGCGTGCATTCGCAAGGCGGCTAGCCCTGCAACGCAGAGTAAGAGGAACAAGGACGTGAGTGCCTTTGCCACGCGGTCACGCTTCATGTCGATGAGCCCCCTAATGTTGCAGACAACAATGACCCGTCGAACGTTCCCGATGGCGAGCAGAATTTAGACCAAGATGGGTAACTATTGTAATCAGGCGATTACCGTTTTGACCGAGGTCCATGTCCCATTTCCGCGAAATTTACCGTAACTTTTTCCTCTGGGCTTCCGTTATCTCTGTGTAACACTACTCCGCGCGGAGAAATCGTTGAAGGCTCTTAAGAAAGAAGCGGATGAGCGGCTTCTGATCGAGGCGGCGCAGAAGGATCCTGCGCGCTTTGCAGAGCTTTACGAGAATCATTTCGAGCGGGTGTATGCGTATGTGGTCCGGCGGGTGGGGGATCGCGCGGAAACCGAGGATTTAACCTCCGAGGTTTTTCATCATGCTCTGGCTAACTTGCAGAAGTTCGAGTGGCGCGGGATTCCGTTTGCGGCTTGGCTGTTTCGCATTGCTGCCAACTTGATTTCGGACCGCTGGCAAAGATCGAACCGGGAGCAGGTGGCTGACGAGCCGGAGCAGATCGAATCCTTACCGGCAAAGGGCGCGGAGCTCGAAGAGGTGGAACGGAAGGCAATGTTGTTCCGGCTGGTCGAGACTTTGCCTCCTGAGCAGCGGCGGGTGGTTGCGCTGCGATTCGTGGAGCAGAAAAGCATAAAGGAAGTGGCGCGGGAGATTCGCAAGACGGAAGGCGCGGTGAAGCAGTTGCAGTTTCGCGCGCTGACGACGCTCCGCGCAAGAATGGAGGGTGCCGATGCCTAAGCGCTCTCTGAATCCGGGAAATAGCGATGCAAAGAAAATCGAGCAACTGAACCAGGCCGTGGAAGCCATGCTGGCTCGGACGGACGGACGTGCTCCGAAGGTGGAGCGTGAAATCGAGCCACTGGTGCGCATCGCGGCAGAATTGCGCAATCTGCCGAGCGCAAGTTTCAAGGCACGATTGAAATCACAACTCGAAGGGAAAAAGAATATGGCTACCGTTGCTGAACCTATTGCAAGCGTTCGTACCAGCGCAACCACAAGCGCAACGCCACGATTAACTTTCAGAGATGCCGCGAAGGCAATTGAGTTCTACGAGCAGGCATTCGGCGCGAAGGAGAAGATGCGGTTCCAGCTCGAAAGCGGCATCCCGCATGCCGAGATCACAATTGGAGACTCGACGATTCTTCTGGCGGAGGAGTGGCCGGAGGGGGGAAGATTCAGTCCGGAGACGCTGGGAAATTCGCCCGTCATCATGACGCTAAGTGTTCCTGACGTAGACAGGTTTTTTGCCCATGCGATTGAGGCTGGGGCCAAGACCGTGCGGCCCATCGCCGATCAATTTTACGGACGCCGGGAAGGAATGCTTCAGGATCCCTTTGGATATACGTGGAGTGTATCCACGGTGACGGAGGAGATGCCCGTCGAAGAGATGCACCGGCGCATGGAGAAACTTACCACCGGCCCGGAGGGTGGGCGATTGCCGCAAAAGAAGGCACAGACCGGCGTAAGCCCGGTTCCGCCCGGCTTCCGGATGGTGACGCCGTATCTGGTGGCTGAGGATGGCAATGCGCTGATCGATTTTGCCAAGCAAGCGTTCGGCGCGGAGGAGTTGCTGCGGGTGAAGACGCCGACTGGCGTGCATGGTGAGGTGCGCATTGGCGACTCCGTGATGATGATTGGCGGCGGCACGCCCGGCCATAAGTTCCCCGCTACGCTGCATCCCAACGCGCTGCATGTATATGTGCAAGATGCGGATGCGGTTTGCAAGAATGCAGTGGCGGCGGGCGCGACATTGGTGGATGAACCTCGCGATCAGGAATACGGCGAGCGCTCAGCCTCGGTGAAAGATGCGGCGGGTAACTTCTGGTATATCGCTACCCACAAGGGTGAGAACTACGTTCCCAAGGGCCTGCACAGTGTTAATCCTTATCTGCATCCGCTGCGAGCCGAACCGCTTATCGGCTTTTTGAAGCGCGCGTTTGCTGCCCAGGAGGTGGCGAAGTATGCCTCGCCGGACGGAGTGGTACACCACGCGGTGATTCGCATCGGCGATTCGGTGGTGGAGATGGGCGAGGCTCACGGGAAGTATGAGCCGATTCCGGCGATGTTCTATCTCTACGTGCCGGATTGCGATTCGCTCTATCGCCGCGCTCTGGCTGCGGGAGCGAAATCGCTGCACGAACTGGTCGATCAACCGTATGGCGATCGCAACGGCGCCGTCACCGATCCGTTGGGGAACATCTGGTACATCGCGACGCATGTAAAGGATGTTCAGATGTAAAATTGTTCATCCTTTTGGATTCGGCAGGTGTATTCTTGTGCACCTGCCGATCGATTTGCATCGAGGATGACGCAAGATGAGCGCCAAGAAAAGCAGCATCCCCGCTGACAAGTCAGAGCTATATGACAAGCTGATTGCGACGCACCCAAAGATTGAGCGTAAGGGCGCGAGCATGGGGTACACCTCGCTGAATGGTCACATGTTTACCTTGCTGGGCCCGTCTGGTACGCTCGCGCTCCGGCTTCCCGAGGAAGAAAGAGAAAGATTTCTCAAGCGCTATAAGACAACTTTGTATGAGGCGTATGGCGCTGTGATGAAGGAATATGTCGCAGTCCCCGATGCGCTGTTTAAGAACACAAAGGAATTGAAGGAGTATCTGGCCGTGAGCTACGCGTATATCGAAACGCTGAAACCCAAGCCGACCAGGAAGAAGCGGTGATTCGAGAAGTCGGAACGTGCTCGGTTTGACCCTCCCCGATACCTCCAATAAACTGAAAGATTCAATACACCTGCAGGTCTCAACTTTATGTCAGACAGTATTCATGTGAAGCTTCCGGACGGAAGCGTGAAGGATGTTCCAAAGGGCACGACCGCGCTCGATATTGCGAAATCCATCAGTCCCCGGCTGGCGGATGCTGCGCTGGTCGCTCAGGTATCTTCCAACGGCGATCAGGCGGGCGAGGGCGCCCGCCCCACGCTCATCGATCTCGCGAAGCCGCTGGAAAAAGATACCGATCTCCGCTTGCTAACTGAAAAAGATCCAGAGGCGCTGGAAGTTTACCGGCATTCGTCCGCACATTTGCTGGCGGCGGCTGTGCTTGAGCTTTTTCCTGAAACCAAGCTGGGCCACGGTCCGCCGACCGAGAGCGGATTCTTCTATGACTTCTACCGGCCGACTCCGTTTACGCCCGAGGATCTGGAAAAAATCGAAAAGAAGATGCAGGAGTTGGTCCAGCAGAATATTCCCTACGCGCGCGAATTTCTGCCTCGCGATCAGGGTCTGGCCGAGTTCAAAAAAGAAGGCGACTTCATGAAGTGCCATTTCATCGAGCAATTCACCAAGCCCGATGAAAAGATTTCGATCTACCGTACCGGCAAGTTCACGGATTTCTGCCGCGGGCCGCACATTCCATCGACCGGGAAAATCAAGGCATTCAAGCTGTTCAACGTGGCTGGAGCTTACTGGCTGGGCGATGAGAAAAATCAGCAATTGCAACGCATTTACGGGACTTCGTTTTTCTCCAAGAAAGATCTCGACGCTCACCTGCAGCAACTGGAGGAG
>JBAVUV010001068.1:0-3112 GCA_049696955.1 Candidatus Sulfotelmatobacter sp.
TGGTGGTTGATGTTTTCGAGCACAGGGCCAGCGGCAGCCGAGTCAGATGAAAGCGACGATTGATCAGTCTGATATTCGCGGGTCGGAACCGCATAATCATGATCCGTCGGGAGCTGCCTCTGACTAAAGTCGCGAGTCCGGCTGAGCCTGTCGCATAGCCCCTGCGAGGATTCTCCTGCGTGCGTGGCTCGGCTGCGGCTGGCGCTGTGCTCGATTGGGTATGCAGTGTGCATGGATGAGTAGTCTTTTGCTTTTTTATTCTTAGGAAAGTTTTTGTTTTTGGCTGACGTCAGGCCGCTATCTGAGATTGGCCTGGCGCTTCGCTCTTGATCCCAATGGCCCAGATAAAGCCCAATAGCTCACGTCCCACTGCGGTGACAATCTTGCGTTTGTCTTTTCCTGCCGCCGTCAGTCTGGCGTATCGCTTGTAAAGCCGGATTTGCGCTTTCCAGGCAATCTCCTTGATGGGCTGCGGAACCTCCTGCTGGCGTTGGCGTAACCCTGGCCCAACCGCTGGCCGCAGCCGGTAGCTCCAGGCCGCCTCCACCACGATGCGTCGCAGGTGCGCGTTGCCCGTTTTGGTGATCGGGCCGCGTCGCATGCGCTTGCCGCTGGAGTCCTCACCGGGTACCGTGCCGCTGTAACCCATCAACTGCCGCGCGCTCGCAAAGCGCGATATCCGGCCCAACTCCGAAGCGATGGTGACCGCTGAGATCTCGGCGATGCCGCGCAAGGCCTGCAAATCGCGCACCACTGCCTGCATCTGTGGCGAAGCCAGCTTCACCGCCTCAGTAATAGCCTGCTCCAGACGGCCGACCCGCGCGCCCATGTGGTCGACCTCATGCAAATAGTCCAGCAGCGTCGCCGTCTGCGCCGGCTGGGCGTAACAGAGTTGGCGCACCCACACCAGGTAGCGCTGGGTCCACGCCTTAACCCCAGCCCCAGGACGTTGACCGGTACGCAACAGAAACTTGCTCAGACGATGGCGCGCGCGTAACTGATCCTGCTTGGCCGCTTCCCGGGCCCGCACCAGATCGCGCAGCGCCTCTGAGCCCGCGTCCGGAACCCACACCGCCGTTAAATCACCGGACCGGTGGTTACGCGCCAGCTTCTCGGCATCCCGCCGATCCGTCTTCACCCGGTCGCCAGCCTTGACCGGAACCAGCGTCGGCGCCACCACCTCGCACTGTACCCCTAACTCGCTCAACTGCCAGTAGAGTACGTAACCTGTCGGACCAGCCTCATAGCAAGACCGCAAATGCTCCACCGCTCCAAGCTTCTTCACCAGCTTGCGGATCGACTCCGGCCGGTTGGGAATCGTTCCCAGACTGCGCACCTCGCCGTTCGCTTCAGCCACCGCCACTGCAATCGTGTCGGCATGGACATCCAAACCCAAAAATCGTACCTTTTCCTTCATGACCGGTTCTCCTCCGCTTGTGGCTCTGAGCTGCGCTTCTAATCCAATCTCAGCCTAACCCACGTACCGCGCAGGAAACCGGTCACTCCATCTTGACTAAATGTGAGTCTGACTGTCGATAAAACGCCAATTGGGGGATCGTGGAAACAAGAAGTTGGCACATGGCCCTATAGTCGCCGACCCGGAAGTCACTTCGGCAACGCTTCTCCGTGGTATTGGTTAGCCGTTATTTCTGGACTGGCGGTGATCCGATCGGAACAGCATCCTCAGTCCAACTCAGTTCGGCGACGGCTTCTCCACGTGGTCGATCACCATGACGTCCGCGTTCGCCTTGGTGCTCTCCAGCTTCAGGCCCAATTGCTCTTGTAACGCTACGTACAGGCTTGGCGGCGCATTCGGATCATCAGTATCCGGGGACGGAACATGAGCGCCCATCGCCGCGAATTGTGACTGGTCCGGCGTCCAGTTCAGGTTGAAATCATAACGGTCGGTCAGCCCGGTTTGGTCTACCACCGGTTTGTCCATCACCGCTTCCTGCATGCCGTGGCAGAAGTCCTTCATCGTCGAGTTGGTCACCCTCAACCTGCCCAGGCGCCCGAAGAGAAAGTTCCCCGGTGTGCTCGGCTTGTCCGAAGTGACGGTCATCTTTGGGCCGCCCTTGGCAACGGTTAACGCGTAGACCGAAAGCTCGCGCTGCTCGTTATGAAACTTCAGGCCAAACCGCTCCACCAGTGCGTCCCGAATCAGGATCCGCATCTGCTGGATGTTGGGCTGGCCCTCCACATCTGGCACGCCGTCGATGTCGTACTTCTCGTCAAACCATGCCGGCGCATTCGCCATCTGCTTGGTCTGGATCGAGTAGCCGAACGTAACCAGGTCATTAACGGTAGTGTTGATCGTCATCACGTGACGCCCGCGAATAGTAAACAGCTTGCCGGGTCGATTCGGATCGCTCGGTTTGATCGTCACCACATCGAACTTCGGATTGGCATCCGCTGCCATCGGCTTGGGCGGTTCGGGAATCGGCCACGCCGCATCCTCCGTCGTTCGATCAAGGTTGAGCGCCAGCGGATTCGGTCCTTGTGTCCAGTTCCCAGTGATCGTTTTTCCGTCAGGGCTCATTTTGCCCTCGTACTTGCCCCCAATCCTGTCGATTGAATATGTCAGCACTCCGCCATCAAAGCTTGCCTTGTTCGCCACCAGGGGTTGACCTCCCTGATCGATGCTGTAGTCCACCACCTTCAGGTTGCCCTTGTCGTCCTTGCTGATCTTGTTCTCAATACGCAGATCCCGATTCGCCTGTGGAACGTGCAGCGTCCCCTGCCAGATCCCGACAATGTCCGTCGCCAAAGCGGGCGTCGCGGAGCTCTGTCCGTCCGGCGCCGGGGCTGGTGCGGCCTGCGCATTCGCAACCGGCCCGATGGACATCATTAACAGAGCTGTAACGATTGCTGCCTCGACAAACCGGAGCCCATGCAGCGGCTTGCCGGCAAAACACACATTGCACCTTGCCCGTTCGCTTCCCATGTCGAAGAATCCTTTTCTGCGCCCTACCGATGATCGCGAAAGATTTTGGGAAAGAATACACCGGCAATACGTACACTGCCAGATGATCAAAATAATCTGCGCAGCCCTGGATTTTCGCTGATCGAGGCCGAAACTCGGCGCAGTTCTTTGATTCCCATGCAGCCGCTC
>JBAVUV010001069.1:0-3959 GCA_049696955.1 Candidatus Sulfotelmatobacter sp.
GTAGAGAGCGTCGGCACAATAAAACACATTCACCAGAATCGTGGTGAGCATCATTAGACCGGCCACGATATCGTACGGTGTTGCGGTGTGTTCCGTGCTGATCGACCGCAGTCCACGAGTGGCGCCCGGGAGAATCGTCGTGAGCAGAAAGCCAAATAGAAATACGGCGGCCACGCCGAGAGGCGCGAGATAGATGGAACGGTTCTCCCACAACTCGCGACGCACGGACCAGTAGAACGGGCGAGTAGCCAAGGTCGGTGCCGGTGCGGCGATCGAGGAGGAAAAGGACTCGGCCATCGGATTCGATTGGCTATTCATTGAGAGACTCCTTGCGGCAGGTTGGCATGATTGGCTGGCTTATCTCCCAGCATGGCCACAAATAAGTCGGCAATGCTGGGCACGCGTACGTCGCCTAGAGCGGCGAGATGCTTACGATCGACATGATTGAGCTTTAGATCGAACAGCAGGACGCTGCGGCCAAGCATCTGACGTTCGTACATCGGATTGAACGCCCGCGCTGCGGCGAGATGCTCGGGATGCACCGTCACTTCCAGATAGCGCGATTCGAACTCTTCCATGCTGCAGTCGAGTACGATCCGACCGCGGTTGATGAACATGAGATCGGTGAGCACGTGCTGGACGTCTTCCACCTGATGTGTGGTCACCACGATGGTGCGGTTGCGATCAAAGTAGTCGTTCAACAGAGAATCGTAGAACTGTTTGCGGTACAAGATGTCGAGGCCAAGGGTGGGCTCATCCAGCACCAGCAATTTCGCATCAATGGCCATGACCAGAGCGAGGTGCAACTGGGTCACCATGCCCTTCGACAATTCCCTCACCTTGATGCTTCGACTGATGTCAGTCTTCGCAAGAAAACCTTCCGCCTTGGCACGATCGAATCGCGGATGCACGCCTGCCACGTAGTCGAGCGCCTGCGAAACCCGCATCCAGCGCGGCAGCACGGCGATATCAGAGATAAAGCAGACTTCGCGCATAAGTCGGTCGCGCTCGGTCCAGGGCTCGCGTCCCAGCACCTTCAGTTCTCCCTGATATTGGGTGAGGCCGAGAATTGCGTTGAGCGCAGTGCTCTTCCCTGCACCGTTGGGGCCGATGATGCCGAGGATGCGGCCTTCTTCAACATGCAAATTTATGCCGTCCAGCGCGATGGTTTTGCCGAAGGCCTTCCGCAGGGCTCGTGCTTCAATCACTGTCATTTCTTCGGCTCCTTCTTCTCTTTCTCTGTAGCATTCGACGAGCTGCCATTTGCGGAACCATTCAGCAATTCTTCCGCGCTCAAACCGAGTCGCTGAATGCTTGCGTACACCCTGGGCCATTCTTCGCCCAGAAACTTCTGCCGCTCGCCCTGCAACAGCAGATTGCGCGCTCCCACGTTGATGAACATGCCGAGGCCTCGCTTGCTCTCAACCAACCCCTCGTCGACCAGTTCTTGATAGCCCTTTAGAACCGTGAGTGGATTGACCCGATATTCGGCCGCGACGTTGCGCACGGAGGGCAACGGATCGCCTTCTTTAAGCACACCGTCAAGTATCATCGCGACGACGCGGTCTCGAAGCTGGCGGTAAATCGGCTGACTGTCGTTCCACTCACGATCCATGATTGTTTCCCAAGATAGTCCTTACCCGGAGTTCGCTCCCATCAATTCTTCCGCTGCAGGTCCAAGTGCGCATGGATTGGCTTGTCCTTCATCATGAATGTCCAGTCCTCGGTGTGATGGTTGGCATCGATGATGGTGAACACGGCATGGTGCATGTGCTCGTCGGGGTCCCCGCTGATGTCCTTGAGTTCGAACTCGACTGTCTTGCCATCGGGCGACATCTTGCCGGTCATCCGTGGCCGGTTCCCTGCATCGCAATAGTGAACCAGCGTGAGCTGGTCTCCGTCCACGTAGAGCATCGTGAGCGGATGGTCGTATTTTGTCGCATCCAATGGCGTTCCTGCTTCCTGCATCTCGTGGACAAGCGCGTTTCCCCTCGAGGTTACGCGCATCGAGATATGGAGCGGCTTGCCTCCCGACATCTCTGGCATCTCCGGGACGGTGACGGGGCCTTCCCACTCTCCCGCCAGGCTTTTCATGGTTGCGAAGGACTTCTGCGCGTCGGATTGAGCGTAAGCAGCAATGGCGAACAGAACAAACAAAACGGAAAGTGCGATTCGTGATTTCATTTCAATTTCTCCTTAGACTTTCTTTTCAGTCGATCTCGGAAATCTCTTGTGCGTTCCCGGCTTCAACACGAGCTCTACGGCTTATTGAAGATTCGCTAGAGCCGATAAGAGACAGTAGCAAGTCTAGTGTTATACTTAACTACAATACTATAACGAATGCAAGGACTTTCTTGCTTTTCTTTGGTTGCGGCGTTGGTAAATGGCTATTCTCTTAGGAAAGAATGACTTGCACAGCAACTATGAAGTCTTAGTTGGCTAGAAAAGTTCGCGAACCTGCACCCCCAATTTTTGGGTTTTTTGCCGAATGGCCAGCGGCGAGGAATTATTCCGAGGCTGCAGCCCCTGCTGCGAGTGCTAATTAAGCTCCCTGACCCAGATGTTTCGGAAGCTGATCGGCTCGCTGCGATCGCCATGGGCTTGCAGCTTAATCGGTGCGGTGTCGAACTTCTTGTATGATGGCCGCCCAATGTACAGCGTCTCGCCCTTGAACTCGAAATCGTTTTGCACGAGGACGCCGTTAAAGAAAACCGTAACGTATGCCGGCGTTTTGAGCGAGCTGTCGGCATTGAACGTTGGCGCGGTCCACACTACGTCGTAGCTCTGCCACTCTCCGGGTTTTCGGCTCGGGTTCACCAGCGGAATGCTCTGCTTGTAGATGCTACCGGCCTGACCGTTGACGTACGTCTTGTTGTTATAAGAATCGAGAATCTGCAACTCATATCCGGCGTCGCCCGGGCCAGTGGAGGCTAGAAATACTCCGCTATTGCCGCGTGCTTGACCGGTGCCAGTGATCTTCTCCGGAATCCTCCACTCGAGGTGGAGCTGGTAGTTCTTGAAAGTTCGCCTGGTTTCGATGTTTCCCCCGGCCTTATTCACCGTCATCATGCCATCGGCGACGAGCCATTGCGCTGGTGACTTGTCCCGGCTCGAAATCCACTGGTCGAGATTTTTACCGTCGAACAGGATAATCGCGTCGGATGGAGGCGTCGCGTCGGTGGACCCGGGTGTAACGATTGCGGGCACCGGTTCCCACACCTCCGTGTCTTCAGGTCGCGCTTTGGCTCCCTGCCCACCCACTCCTGGGTTAGCGACAGACTGTTGCGCTGAAAGAGAAGCGGCCACGGCAATCACGGCCGCAAGCCCGAAGCATTTCGACAAGCGAGCCCGAATGTAAGACGAATACAGTCTAATCGGAATTTTCATTGCGCTCATCGCGAGAATACAACACCGGCAAAACTCACGCGGCGAATTGTGAAAGCATAGACTCTTCCAGGAAATCTCAATATCCTGACAATACTTGCTCGACGAATAACTTTTTATTTCTCGTGATCCAGGTGTGCATACCTACGATTAACTGGCACGATGAATTCGTATAGAGAGGAATATCGCATAATGATACTTCGCTTCTTCGCCTCGTTGGCCATTCTCGTACCCGCCTGTTTGCCGGCGCAGTCGCAACCGGAGACGAAGACTATTGATGGATGGAGGATGCAAGACTCGGCAAGAGTTGCGACCGCAGCCGCGCTTATTTCGACAACCGATTTTGACCCGCAGGGTTGGTATGCCGCGACAGTACCGGGAACGGTGCTTACCACTCTGGTCAACAACGGTGTTGACCCAGAACCGCTGTACGGCGAAAACATGCGAGCGATTCCCGAGAGCCTGAACAAGACCAGCTACTGGTATCGCACGACGTTTACCGTGCCTGCAACCGACAAAGGCCGTCACACCTGGCTGCATTTTGGCGGAATCAACTACTCCGGACAGATCTGGGT
>JBAVUV010001070.1:0-2393 GCA_049696955.1 Candidatus Sulfotelmatobacter sp.
CATCTATATCGGCGGCGGGAGATTCGTTTGATCTCGACGGTGGGATTTCTGGTAGGTGCAGAGATCGAGATGGCGCGGCTGGAAGATGCGAATACTACTCTGTTTGAGCAGTTGCAGACCCGCAAAGTAGTGGAGCGGGCCAAGGGTATTCTGCAGCGCGAACTGGGATTGACCGAGGAACAAGCGTACCTGGCGCTGCAGAGGCAGAGCCGGCAGAAGCGCAAGGCGATGAAGGAGATTGCCGAAGCGATTGTGCTGAGTGAAGAAGTGAAAGGAAATTCGCGGACATCTGGTCCTTCGTGAAAATTGGCAAGCCCATCGAATAAGGCGTTCCCATCCTGACTTGTCTAGATCCGGCGAGCACGAAATAAAAAAGAGCAGATCTTTTACGGATCTGCTCTTGGTTCGTTGAGCGATTATCGGACGACTGACGCGGTGTGCAGCTCAGCCACTTCCTTCCCTGAGTTTGCGGGCGCTGCGAAGTGCAGCGTGACTTCAAACTGGGGAAGGTCCATAGCGCTGACGTAACTCTCTCCGAACTTTGACTGGATTACGAGACGGCCCGCCTTGGAACGAGCTGAGGCTTCGGTAACGTTCGCGAACAGCATGAACGATGCTGCTTTGCCTGAAAGTTTGGTCAAGGTGAGCATCTCTAATGGACCCCTGGGTTGAAGAGTGAAGCGGTAATCTCCGGCCGGAACTACGACCTTTTGCCAATGGACGTCGTGAGCAAGCGTGAAGCTTCCACCTTCGTCCTGGGCGGAAGCCAGGCTGGGCGCGAAGTTCAGGGCACTTAAAGTCAAAACAGCGGCATAGGCTAACTTGCGAATCGATTTCATTGGAATCTCCTGTTGTTTGTGGCATTTCCGAGATCGCACGACCATCGGCGGTTACCGGGTCACACTCGCTCAGATTGAGTAGAGAAACAACGAGGTCAGGAGAATTGCAATTACCGTCGGCACGGCCGGCATGCAAACATCGGCTTCGCGGGACCGGCTGCTGAGCTGGTTTGCGAAGTAATTCCACTATCAGGGATGGGAGAGCCAGAGTCCAACGCAAAATATTTATTGCTTGCATCGATTGAGCGCGAGGACCGTGGTGGAAGCCGCTCGGCTGCGCCATCGCGGGACAGCCGAGCAGGCTGTCCCCACATGTACCGAGGCGCACGTCTGCGTCCTGATTACTTACCACTTGATGTTGCCGTTGACCTGTTGAATTGATTTTCTGCGCGTTTGGCCGGTCTGGTTTGCAAAAGTCCGGCTGGATACGAGAACATATTAGGTTTGCATATCCATACAGATTCTTATTGAGGAAGCGGCCAACATTATGGCGACACGGAATAAGTCTGCAAAGAAGGCGACGAAGACCTCCTACATCGAAGTGAAATCGGAAGCGAAGGCGCGCGGCAGTTCCAAGGATAACGGCAAGATACAGCCCGCGAAAGGGAAGTTGGGAGTGATGATCCCGGGCATGGGCGCGGTGGCGACGACGTTTGTCGCTGGCGTGGAGGCAATTCGCAAGGGGCTGGCGAAGCCGATTGGATCGCTGACGCAAATGGGCACGGTGCGGCTGGGAAAGCGGACGGATGGGCGTTCCCCGAAGATTAAAGAGTTTGTGCCGCTGGCGGGGCTGGATGATCTGGTGTTTACCGGGTGGGATATTTTCGAAGACAACATGTATGAGGCGGCCTCGAATGCGGGCGTGCTCGATCAGCGGTTGCTCGACCAGTTGAAGCCCTTTCTTTCGACCGTGACGCCGCGGGCCGCGGTGTTCGATCACAATTACGTGAAGAAGATCGACGGACCGAATGTGAAGAAGGGCAAGACGAAGATGGATCTTGCCGAGCAGTTGCGCGAGGACATTCGCGACTTCAAGAAGACAAGCGGCGCGAGCCGGCTGGTGACAATGTGGTGCGGGTCGACGGAGTCTTATATTGCGGCGACGGAAGCGCACCAGACAGTGAAGTCGTTTGAAAAGGCGTTGCGCGAGAATAATGAGATGATCGCGCCTTCGATGGTTTACGCGTACGCGTCGCTGATGGAGGGCGTGCCATTCGCCAACGGGGCGCCGAACTTGACGGTGGATTTGCCGGTGATGCTTGAACTCTCGCGGCAGAACGAAGCGCCGATCTGCGGAAAAGATTTTAAGACCGGGCAGACTTTGATGAAGACGATTCTTGCGCCCGGGTTCAAGGCGCGGATGTTGGGATTGAGTGGATGGTTCTCGACCAACATTCTGGGCAACCGGGACGGCGAAGTGCTGGATGATCCAGGGTCATTCAAGACCAAGGAGGAATCGAAGCTTTCGGTGCTGGAGCACATTTTGCAGCCGGAGCTTTACCCCGAACTCTACGGCGATATGTATCATAAGGTTCGCATTAATTATTATCCGCC
>JBAVUV010001071.1:0-1500 GCA_049696955.1 Candidatus Sulfotelmatobacter sp.
GAATTCATACTGCGTATGGCCGCATGGCCTGGGGTGTTTGATATCGGTGAGATCCATCACGTAAAATCCAAACGCGCCAAAGCCTCCGTAGCCGATCGTGCCTCCATCCTCGACTCGCTTCGGGACGCTAATGGCGCCGTGATTGCTCGTCCAAGATGTGTGGTCACCCGCGAAACGATACTTCCGGTATTCCTCTTCTTCGCTGAGCAGTTGGCCAGGCACCCACCAGCGCGAAACTTCCTTGATTGCCGACGGATCCGACAGGTCCACGATCATGAGGCCATTGCCGTAGGGCCGCTGATGATTTTCTAAGCGCAATTGATCGTCCCATCCGCAATCGAGGTACGCATATTGGCCGCCGTCGTAAAAATTGGCATGCGTGCCATTGCCCTTAACTCCAGTACTGAATTCCTGGAGCAGATCTGGTTTGGTGGGATCCGTTATATCGTACGTTCGGATTCCGCGAAGGCCTGTGTACGCGAGGACCCGGTCTCTCAGCACCTTGTCATACTTGCCGTCAGGGAATTCGGGCGTTGCGCCGGTGAGCGGCTGAGCGGCGGTGGTCATCATGATCCACTTCTTGATTTTTGTGTTATAGACTACCGGCCCCGCGCCTTGAACGACCTTTGCGTTGACGACAGCAGGATTTTTCGCGTCGCTGATGTCCACGAACCCGCCGTCGGCGGGCAACATTCGCTGCTTGCCCTTCGCCCAAGAGACCATTAATGGTTCCCCGCCACTGATGAAAGAACCGGGCAGGAAGGAGATCACTTCCATATTGCTTATGTACTGTTTCCGGTCGAGGTAGTTGAGCGCACCCAAGGGCAGCGAATATCTGGGCGAAGAATCGTATTCGTAAAGACCTTCGGCCTGCCCGCGGCCTCCGAATGCGCTTGCGATACCGCCGACGGTTGCGCCGGCCACCATACCTGCCGCGCCCAATAGAATCTCTCGTCTGGTCACCAACTCGCGTCCACTCGGTTCGCCGGCCTGGAATTTCTTCCCCGAATCTGCGGAATCTCTTGGCATGATCCACCTCGAAGCTTCGATTTATGCAGGCTCCCCCCGACATTTCCCAGAATTCGAACAAGAGCAGGCGTTGCGAAAGTCGGCACGGCGCGCATGATACTCCCAAGAGAAGTTGAGAGCCAAGAACAATTGTCTGGTGGTCCAGTGGTCGGACCATTAGCTAGCCCAAAAGCGACGGATTTAGGCCGCTTTAGCACGCCTCCGCAATGGTTTCGCGCTGGCCCTCAGTTTTCTTGGATTACGCTGACTCGCCAGCACAATCAAGTCGTCATATCCTGCTTTCCCCACGGCTAATGAACTTCACCGGAGCTGCCCTGAACCGCGGTCTGAAAGCTTACGTGGAAAAGCTCTCACGGCTTGGGGTCATTTGACCGCATTCCCCCTGCGGCGAAAGGCCTGTCAGCTGACGACGTACCTAAAGCGCGGTGCTTAGCGTGTTGGATCGCTCGCGGTCGCGATGAGCTGCGGGAC
>JBAVUV010001072.1:0-4123 GCA_049696955.1 Candidatus Sulfotelmatobacter sp.
GCTCTTAGGACAGTCGCCTCCCCAACTCCCGTATTATTGATCTCAACCAAAGGTGCGCTGCGTCGGTTTGCATCCTTGGGTGCCAGATCATTGCGTATTTGAATGACCCGAGCACGGCTGGAGCTTCGAGAATTTTGGTCGCGTTGTTGGACGCTTCGAGTACAGCCATTCGGCGTGGCACAGTCGCAATCATCTCTGTGACAGCGGCGACGCGCATGGCTACAGTGTGTTGAGCCACCACGAGCGGACAGCGCCGTTTCTCACCAATGGCGGCCAAGTGCCTGTCTGGATGGGTCTGGACGCCGCCAACAATATCGACGCCAACATGTTCTGCAGCCAGGTATTGCTTAAGAGTAATTGCCCTTGCGAATTTGCTCTTTCGGGATACGACGCACACAAAATCCACTTCAAAAATAAATTCTTTGCTCAGGTGAGCCGTTGCGGCGTCGTAGTCTGCGTTCAGCACAAGGTCGAGCCTGCCTTTCTCCAGTGCCTCGTATTGTCCGGCGTGCAGCGGCACAAAGCTGAACTTTACTTTTGTGCCTTTCGGCAAAACAGAGGTGAAGAGGGGTGGCACGAGGAGGTATGCACCGTGGTCGGTAGCCGCGATTCGAAAAGAAGCATCTTCGGTCACGGGATCGAAATCGCCCCCAGCCATTAAACGGTCAAGACGCGGCAGCATTGTCGCCAGATCTTGCAGAAGGCGCTGTCCTGTGGGAGTCGGCTCGTAACCGGTTGAAGTGCGAATCAAGAGATCATCGTGAAATGTATCGCGGAGCCTCTGCAGGGCACGGGTTACGGCCGGCTGACTCAGCAGCAGCCGGGATGCTGCGCGGGTGATATTCCGCTCTTCGGCAACAGCCGTAAAAACCACTAGAAGGTTTAGATCGGCCTGGCGTAAATGCTCTATACGCATAATAGATATAAGCATTATGCATTGGAATTATTCTTTGGCAAGAACGATATTGTTTTCTATCGGCGCTGCCTGACGGAGAGGGTGGGCGGAATAACAAGGAGGAACATTATGAAAAAGATAGCGATCGTAACAGGGGCGTCGCGTGGAATCGGCCGTGTCGTCGCCAAGCGAGTGGCGTGGGATGGCTTCGCCGTGGTGGTGAACTACCTCAGCAACGCCAGCGAGGCCGAAGAAGTCGTGGCCGAAATCAAAGCGAATGGCGGAGAAGCAATTGCGGTCAAAGCAGATGTCGCTAACCAGACTGATGTTGAGCAGCTCTTCGAGGAAACCTTGAAGAAGTTCGGCAGCATCGATGTGGTCGTCCACAACTCCGGAATCATGTCGCTTTCGCCTATCGGCAAGAGCGACGTAGAACTGTTCGACAAGGTCATTTCTACAAACCTGCGGGGGGCGTTCCTGGTCTTGGCGCAAGCAGCCCAACACATCGCCGCCGGGGGCAGGATCATCGCCTTTTCCAGTAGTGTGCTGGCCAAATCTTTTCCTTCTTACGGTCCGTATATCGCGTCGAAGGCGGGGGTCGAAGGCTTGGTGCACGTGCTGGCGAACGAACTTCGCGGCCGCAATGTCACAGTCAACGCGGTCGCTCCTGGGCCGGTCGGCACCGATCTTTTCTTAAAAGGCAAAAGCGAAGACCAAATCGCGGAGTTGAGCAAATTGGCGCCGCTGGAACGCCTGGGACAACCAGACGACATTGCCAACGTTGTGTCCTTCCTGGCCGGCCCGGATGGGGGCTGGGTGAACTCCCAAGTTCTGCGTGCCAACGGTGGGTTCGCCTAACCCGTGGACGCCTCTGAAGACGAAAATAATCAAACCGGGGACAAGTCGAGAAAAGGAGAATAGTCATGAAACAAGTAATCGTAATCACAGGGGCGTCGAGCGGCTTTGGCGAGCTCACCGCTCATGAATTGGCGAAGGCTGGACATGTCGTGTACGCCAGCATGCGTGAGACCAAAGGACGCAACGCGCCGCAAGTGGAAACAGCAAAGAAGTTCGCGGTAGAGAACAAGGTCGATCTCCGAACGATTGAACTGGATGTGGGGTATGCACTCTGCAGCCGTCAGCAAAGGCAAATTGCCGTACTGGCCAGGGTCGCTCTACAAGGCGCACTTGGAACCGGCGGCCAAGGAAATCGGAATCGTAGGCCATTTCGGTTGGCACACATTCCGCCACACGTACGCGACGCTCCTCAAAGGGAACGGCGAAGACGTGAAGGTTGTGCAAGAGCTAATGCGGCATGCAAACATCTCGGTCACTTTGAACATTTACGCGCAAGCGATCACCCAAACCAAGCGAGATGCGCAGAGTCGAGTTGTGAGCTTGTCGCTCGACAAAAACGAAGAAAAACCAAGCACCGAGGCTTATCGGACGTTAACGGACGTACAAAACTCTTGAGGGGATCTGCAAGTGGTTGATAAGATTGGCGTCCCCGACGGGATTTGAACTTGTGTTACCGCCGTGAAAGTCGTCCTAGAGTTCGTAACCGATTGAAATTAAACGGTACGGATAGCGCTCTAGGGCCCTTATCGGACTGTGGAGACGGGTTATCGGACTGTTAACGGACTGTGATGGCCAGGTGCTAAGGAGCCTGAAAATCATGGACCCGACCCTTGTTTCCCTGCTGGATTCCATCCCGCAGAAACCACCTCGCTCCAAACTCGAAACTCACCGCGAACTCATCCGCCAGCTTCGTCGCAAGGGCTGCACGTATCGCGACATCGTTCGCATTCTTCACGAGCGCGTCGGCCTCGACGTGGCAGTCAGCACGATTCACTCTTTCATCAAGGTTCGCGCCAAACATCGAAAGCAGCTGCAGTACGAACTGCCACCGCTCGAACCAGAATCGTCCGTGAACACTCGTATGAGTCACGACGACGTTGCCTCTCGAATTGCTGCGCTCAAAGCAAAACCAGTTGAGCAGAAAGCAAAACCTAAACACTTTTACTTCGAAGAGAGCGAGCCGCTGAAGCTCATCAACCAAGGAGGATCGCGATGAACACCGAAAAGATAAATAAGCGCGTTGTCTTCACCATGGGCGGTAAGGGCGGAGTGGGAAAAACAGGATTGATGGTTGCCCTAGCGGAATGGTTCGAAGCACATGAGATCCCGTTTACATTGCTCGATCTCGATACCGAGAACAAGGCTCGCGGATCGCTAAAGCACTTCTTCGACGGGTCAGTGGCCAAAGTGAATATTCACACTCCCGCTGGTCTCGACGCGTTCGTGGATCATCTCGAATCCGACGCAGCGATCATCCTCGCCGACATGGGAGCCGGTTCCGGGCAGGTAGCGAGTAACTGGTTCGACACGATGTATGAGGATGTCGCGGCTATCGGTGCTCGCTTCACTGCCGTGGGAGTTGTCACGCCAGACCCTGCAAGTGTTGAGAGTGTCCTCGCATGGGCAAATCGACTGCAGGAGCGGGTGCAGTATCTGATTGTCCAGAATGCGACAAGTCCTCAGTCGGACTTCAGCTATTGGGATTCGGCTGAGCAAGCCGTTCGTTTCCGCGAAGCGCTGTCACCGATCGTGATTCGCATGGAATTTCGGTTGGCGGAACTTGAGAACCCCGCGCGGCAACACGGTATCCGCCTTGGTCAGGTTGCAACAAGGCAGAATGCGATCAATGAACTGAAGCGTGCCTCCATCGTGATGCGTGCCGAAAGCTATCGGCGGCGACTCTTCTCCGAGTTCGATCGAGCTAAGGAGATGTTCCTCCCATGAGCGCCGATCAGGTTCTCCCAAGTCTGGCGGGCGTTGAGTCCGAAAACCAAACTCTGTTCGATGAACTCGCAGGACTGGTGCCCGCTGAACGGCAGGCGGAATACTACCGAGTCATCGCTCACACTCGCGCCCTCAGCCCAAACGACGAGATGCTCCGGATACTGGAAGCGATGGGCATCCTGGCGCTTCTCACCCGAGAAACGCCCGCTGCGATCGCGGCGGAACGGAAGTCTTTGCAGAAGATTCTAGAAAGTGCCCTATCTAAGGCCGATGAAGTTGAGAAGCGAATGGCAGCATACACTTCACGGCTTGAGTCACGCGTGGCGCAACTGCCGAAGGAATTGGAAACAGGTTTGGACCCGCCACGTATAGCGAAGCTGCTGGGCGAGAGCCTGCGACAGTGCTTCCAGCAGTCCGGTCTGCCGG
>JBAVUV010001073.1:0-3340 GCA_049696955.1 Candidatus Sulfotelmatobacter sp.
AGCTCTCGTGGCGACCCGTCCTCAGGTCGGACGTCGCAAACCTGACTCATAGCAATCAATTCAGACTGTCCGCAAAGTGGGGCTAGTGCGATCAACGCCGCGCGGAGTGCGATCAGCCTGCTGCGGAACTCTGCGCGATTACCTGTTAACATCCGGAGAGCTGCGAAATTCGCGATGCCCTCCCCGTTTGTTGTGCACCTCCGAGAAATCCTGCCGCATACATGCCCACATTCTGTCTGTGGTTAAGCGATCAGCAATTTGAAAGAGATGCGAGCCCGAGTCTCGCGGCCATTTTCACGATCCCGCAGTCCCACGTCAAGGAGCGTCGCAAGACACCAGGGAGTTTACGACCATGCCGGCTCACATCCGAATGCCGACGCGATAGCATGTGACGCGAGGTTGCGTGACCTCGAAAAGTGCGGTGCCGATCTGAAAGCGATCGCCGATGCACACCGCATCATCAGCAAATCCTTCGATCGTAAAGTTCTCACCGAACTGTCCGTAAACGAAATCGCTCCTCTTCAATTGCTCCTGCCAATAGCGATACGATTCGATCTGATACACGAAGACGGCTCGGTGTTCACCTCCGTGCCCGGCCAGGTCGCCTTGACCGTCTCCCTCGAGATTCAACCGGCCGGCGCGACAGCGACCAGTCACCGGATTCTTCCAGACGCCGGTGTGTACAGTGCGCCCTTTCCACACGATGTCGCGCGGAAGCCCAACGTTGACTGATAGCAGCCGAGTCATTCCGTCAGGATTCCTCCCGCACAAATCTTCCTGTTGCCGAAGGGACGCTCGATCACCTAAGTAACTTGCCGGCGAGCCAGTAATCGACACTGAACTTTCCCGGACCCGAGCAGATCAGCCAGATAAAGAAGAGCACGTACAGGACTTCCGGAAGGTAGAGGAAATCGTCGAGCCAGCTGAGAGGCGAAAGTCCTTTAGGCATGGTGGAAAGCGTGTCGGTCAGGACGGCGACAATCATATCGATCAATAACGCCACGCAGGCCGGGCTCGAAAGAAACCCCACGGTCACCAGGGATCCGCCAACGAACTCGACACCCGACACGAAATAAGCCGTCAGGCGGGGAAACGGGACTTTGGCCTTAACGAGCGTTTCGTAAACGGGTTTCGTGCCGCCGGCGACAAACAATTTGTTCGCCCCGGAGATGGCGAAGAACAGCCCGATCGAAACGCGCACCAGCAGGATGGCATATTGTTCAAAATCACTGCTACCCGACAGCGCAAACTGGAGCAACCGTTTCCAATCCATCTCTTGTCCCTCCATCGGAGGAGGTGCTGCAACGATCCCCCATATCACGCAGTTCGACTTCTCCGGTAACCGCGTTCATCAGGACTTAGCGGGTCTCTGGCGTGAATCTCTGTTCTCGACAATTATGCTGCAAACCTCAAATGGCGATGTCGTTAGAGAATTCTCGCGCCTCGAGATTATGTGTCCATCCGTTCGACCCATTGAGCGCGGAATGCGGGGGCCACGAATGGATCCGCAAAGTACTGTGTTTCCCGCGCAACCTTGTCGCCCCTGAACTCCATGATGCTCACGGTGTAGGACGGCTTGCCGTCATACGTCAGGATGAATTCGGTGACCCAAAGCTCACCGCTGCCAATGATTCGTCGGATAGAAAACCGCTTGTTGCTCGGCTGACTGGCGCGTTGGCCCTGTATGTTGCGCCGACCGCGGGTCAGCTCGCCTGACTGCGGGTACTCCAGCACCGCGTCCTCGAGATAGATGCGGTGCTCTGTTTCAAAATCGTTGGCATCGGACGCCGCCCAATGCTGATCCAGTGCCGCACGGATTTGTTGCTCTTGCGGTGTCTGCTCCAGCTGCGGTTTCGAGCTCACGTACGCTCTCCTTTCGGAATAAAACCCGGAATGCCGGTTTTCACCACTTCATTCGGCCTCTGTCTGGTCTGAAGGTTTCTTTGCTCTAGGGGACATCGGAATGCGACCTTCCTTTCCGCGTCGCTCTCCTCGGTTCGGTCCAAAGCGTAATTTAAAGCCAGGTAGCGGGGCTCGGGCGCTTTGAGGCCGCCTAAGGTTGGTACCCGTCCGCGATCCACTTTGCGAATAGCTCGATGCGAGCTTGGGGCCAAGGACCTTCTCCTCTTGGCGGTGGCGGCGGCATTACCGCTCCACCGATTCCCCGAATGCGGTCGTAGATGGCGGCCGCGTGCGCTTTGACTTCATCGTAGCTTGCCAGGTTGAACCCCTTGATCATGCCTTGAATGTCTCGCTCGGTAAAAAGCGGGCGAATGTCCGCTTGAAAGCTCGTCAGTTTCGTCATTGGTACCTCACACTGTCTGACCATTCCAGTTGCGGTTTCGCTTCCATGCTCATCCTCCTTTCGGAATAAAACCCGGAACGCCGGTTGTTACCACTTGATTCAGCCTCTGCCTAGTCTGAATGCGATTGATTTCGTCGAGCGCGTCTTCCGGCAGAACAGAGATGTCGAAATTCTCCCTCGCGCGGGCCGCACTCCTAGGCGTGGTAAGCAAAGCCGTGCCGCGCTGCACCGCCCAAGCAAGCAGCACTTGTGCCGGCGTCTTTCCAACTCGGGCGGCGATCGCTGAAATGACTGGATCCTCGAGCAGTCCCGGCTTCATCCCGTGGCCTAACGGCGCAAAAGCCAAAAACACAATGCCCTTCTCCTTGCAGTATTCCAATAGCTCCGTTTCCGGCAGATACGGATGTGATTCTACTTGGATCACGGCTGGCTTGATTCTCGCTGATTCGTAGATGGGCTTCAGTTCGATTAGACCGATGTCCGAAAGTCCAATGGCCCGGCACTTGCCGTGGTCCACGAGACTTTCCATCGCTTTCCAGGTGTCGAGCAAAGTCACGTCGTGGTCGTAAAGGACATTGCCGTTTTGATCTCGCGGATCCTGCTCGTCCCCGGGTTGAAATGCAAATGGAGTATGTATGAGATAAAGATCCAGATACTCGAGCCCGAGTCTCTCCAGACTCGCCTCGAAAGCCGATTCGACGCGCCCGGGCCGGTGATTGGAGTTCCACAGTTTCGTGGTAACAAAAATGTCTTCGCGCGCGATCCCCCCAGCGGCAAGTCCTGCCTGCAACGCCCTGCCTGCCTCGCGCTCGTTCCGGTATCGCTCCGCGCAATCGAAGTGTCGAAATCCGGCTTCCAGTGCGTCTCTGGTCGCAGTTATCGTCACGGCTGCGTCGGGGATTAAGGTGCCAAAGCCGAGTGCGGGCATGCGGCCGGCTCCGTGGTTGAGTGGAATTCTCGTCATCCGGAGATCGGCGGGGTCAACCATGATTACGCTTCCAAATCCGCGAGACTGAACACCGGTGGACTCTGCAG
>JBAVUV010001074.1:0-10195 GCA_049696955.1 Candidatus Sulfotelmatobacter sp.
CGTGGCGCAGATGGTACGTTGCATGCTGGCCGACCAGATTGACGATCGGCACCTGAGCCCGGCTGGCATTGTGCAGATTCGCGATACCATTCGCCAGGCCGGGACCAAGATGCAGGAGTGTGCACGCCGGCTTTTCAGCCATCCGGGCGTAGCCATCGGCCGCGCCGGTAACAACGCCTTCAAAAAGACCGAGCAGGCAACGCATGTCCGCGATCTTGTCGAGGGCGGCGACAACATGCATTTCGGATGTGCCCGGATTGGTGAAGCAGGTATCGACCCCTCCGGCGAGCAGCGTGCGGATAAGACTCTCA
The DNA here is from genome assembly GCA_049696955.1 of Candidatus Sulfotelmatobacter sp. Classification (GTDB taxonomy): domain Bacteria; phylum Acidobacteriota; class Terriglobia; order Terriglobales; family Acidobacteriaceae; genus Sulfotelmatobacter. The sequence continues at coordinate 312 of JBAVUV010001074.1, forward strand.
GCACCATTCATCTTTTCAGGCATCCCACTCCGCAACGTAAAACCGATCAGGACACATATGCGCAAATCCAGCTAGCGACCCGCCAGGAAGCCGCCGTCAAGAACCAGAGTCTCACCGGTCATAAAAGATGCGCGGTCCGAGCACATCCACAGGACGGCTTCGGCGATTTCCATTGGCCTTCCCAAACGGCCGATGGGATGGCAACTGAGAACGTGTTTGTGGATCTGCGGAACGCGAAAGATCCGGTCGGCCATGGGAGTTTCGGTAAATCCGGGACACACGGCGTTGACCCGAATCCCACTCTTGGCGTTTTCCAGTGCGGCGGATTTGGTCAGGCCGATCACTCCATGTTTGCTCGCACTGTACGCGGCTGCCCCCACAGAACCGATCAGTCCTGTAACCGACCCCATGTTTACGATCGCTCCGCCAGCCCCCTGCTTGAGCATCTGGCGAATTTCGTGCTTCAGGCAGAGCCATACGCCTTTCAGGTTGATGGCGATAATCTGATCCCAGTCCTCTTCGGATTGTCTGACGATTGGTAGCCAAACGCCTTCGATACCGGCATTGTTGAAGGCGATGTCCACGCGACCAAATTTCTCCACTGCTTTTTTTATAAGCGTCTCAACTTCAGAGGCTTTCGAAACATCGGTCTTCACGAACAGACTATCGCCGCCCGCGGCACGGATCAGTTCGATAGTCTCTTCGCCTTCCGCTCCGCGCCGTCCCGCAACCACCACCTTGGCACCAGACTTCGCGAAAAGTACCGCGGTTTCACGGCCAATACCCGAGGTCCCGCCAGTGACGAGCGCAACTTTTCCCTGCAATTCCGTTCTCGTAGTTTCCTGCACGAATCAAACCTCTCAAGGCGGAACGGAGAGTGTAGGCTGGGGATGAAGCTTCCGTCAAACGGATATGCTTGGAGCCCTTAATCGCGAAAATTTGCGAGCTCACATGTTATTTTCAGAGGATGGGGCACGCTCGCACTTGGAGTCGAGAGGAGAATGAAGGATGGAAACGGGCGCCGTTTCTGCTGGTGAAATTGAGGACGCAAAGGACAAACTTGTGGGCGCGTGGAAGTTGGTGTCCGCTTCGACTACAACATCCAGCGGAGAACGGAGCGAAACTCCCTACGGCGCGAAGCCTTTAGGTTTTCTCACCTATACAGCAGACGGCAGAGTCACAGCCATGATCAGCTACGATGGCCGAAAGTCTCTCTCCGCCGGCGGCGGCACACTCGAAGAACAGGCTGAGGCCTTTAAGACATTTCTTGCCTATGCTGGACGCTATACGTTCAGCGGGGACAAAGTGATTCATCACGTCGAAATCTCGTCGATCCAGAACTATGTAGATCGGGACCTGGTCCGAAAAGTCAAATTCCAAGGTGATCAAATTACATTGATCACACCGCCCACGCGGGTAAACGGAAAGAATCAAACCATCGAATTGGTTTGGCAGCGCCTACCAATCGGCTCCTGATCCGCGATGCTGCGGCAAAGTGTCGATGGTATTGCACATCAATTCGTTCTCATCGAAGTTTCCATATCACATTGAATCCACAATATTTTGTAGCGCTCGCCGCCGGAATTGTCGGGAGACTGCTGTGCTAGACTTTTAATGTTTTCGGAGTATTTCTCCACGAGTGAAATCTGATCATCCTACCAGCAGGTGAAGATTGTCCAAGGCTATCGCTCCGGTCAAAAAGGTTGTTTTCAGCGAGGAAATTCTACAAGACCCCTATCCCACGTACGCTCGCTTGCTCGAAGAAGGTCCACTGCATTACGTCGACGTCGGAAGCAAGTGGGCCGTGTGGTCGGTTTTCAGCCATGCCGAGTGCTCCTCTGCAGCCAAAGACCCGAGGCTCTCCGCAAAACGTGCGCAGCAAATGTTATTACCTCTGCCGATCAGCCGTCAGGCCGAGTTCAACGAACTTGCGCGCATGTTGGGATTATGGCTGATTTTTATGGACCCGCCGGAGCACACGCGGTTGCGCAAACTTCTCAATAAGGGATTTTCGCCTGCGGCAATCGAAGGCTTGCGTCCGCAAGTCGAAGCCATCGTCGATCGAATGCTGCAACCGCTGCAGCATGGCTCAGGAGTGGATTTGATGCGCGAGTTTGCCAATCCCATGCCGGTGCGCATTATTTCGGAGATGCTCGGAGTGCCGCAGGAACTGCACGACACATTCGTCAACTGGTCACGGGCCATCGCGGTGTTTCGCGGCAGTCCAAATCGGACGGTAGAACAGGCGCAAGCGGCGCAAGATGCCATTTTTGAATTAACCGATTTTTTCCGAAAGACCGTTGCGGAAAGGAGACGCAATAAAGGAACTGATCTGATTAGCCTTCTCATTGACATCGAGGAAGAAGGAGAAGTGCTGACTGAAGAAGAACTTTATGCGCAATGTATCGCGCTGCTTTTCGCAGGGCACGAAACGACCCGAAATCTGATTGGCAACGGAATGTATACGTTGCTGCAGCATCCGCAAGAGACGGCAGAGTTACGGGCGAAGCCGGAGATAATCCGCACGGCCGTCGAGGAGATCTTGCGCTATGAGAGTCCCGTGCAGTTCACCGCTCGCGTGCTCAAGGAAGACATTGAGATCTGCGGCCAGCGCATACCGAAAAAGTGGTCGCTGCTGTGCATGCTCGGTGCGGCGAACCGCGATCCCAAACGATTCGCCGAACCGAATCGATTAGATCTGAAGAGGCTGAACAATCAACACCTAGCCTTCAGTGCAGGTCCACATGCTTGTATCGGAGGCCAACTCGCGCGCCTGGAAGGGCAGGTCGCTCTGCTGAATCTGGTGCAACGATTTCCCCAGATGAAGCTCACTGGCCCGCGACCCGAGTGGGCTTCTACATTTGGGTTCAGGGGAATAAAAAGTCTTCCGGTAATTCTGTGAAAAGCGGCCGATGCGCAACCCGGCAGATGAATCGAGGGTGTGTAGCTTAATTGAATTTGTTATCGTTCGCGAACATGCGATGGTTGCGCTACGGCGGATTGCTTCGCATACTTACGACCCAGGAACTTGTACCCGAAAGAGAGGGTGCGCTTGAACCCCTGCCTTAACACAAGCGCAAACCACGCCGACCTTCCGATCGAACCGAGGCGGGCAGTTTTCCACATGGCAGATAGCAACTGCAGCCGCTCCCGATGAGTGACGTGAATTTTCACTCCGCTTTCAGCGATTGTCGTGTACATTCTTCGCTCCAGGTATGCCGACCGGAAATCCTTCCGCAGCGAGGCTGCGAAAGATAGAGGAATGGAATGTTCGACAATTGCATCGGAAACAAATAGCGGCAGTTCACCAGCTTCCATCAGACTGGCTAGCAAGAGAGTATCTTCGCCGCGCAGTGCGATGGGATCAAAAACGCCAATCCCAATATTCGCCCTCGAGCGTCGAATGGCGAATCCAGCCGTGTTCAAATATCGAATCCTGCCATCGGGCTGAAGCATGTGATCCTGAAAATTTATCAGTCTAAGTTGCTCCGCCCGCCCCATCAGGCTCGAGCAATCTCCAGCGAGCCGCAGCTGAAAGCAGTCATGTTGCGGGGACTGGGTGATGGTCGAACTGAGGGCGATCAGGCAATTGTTGTCAAGCCTGCTGTCAGCGTCCACAAACAGCAGCACGGAGCCTGTCGAAGCCCGAATTCCGCGATTTCTGGAAGCGGCAATCCCTGCATGAGATTGGCGAATGAGCTTCAGCGGGTAATCATGATTTGAGTTGCGAACAGGCTCGGGGGCAGTTTCCGTACTGCCGTCGTCGACAATGATAACTTCGAAACTCGGACCTTTGGTTTGTTGGGCTAACGACTGCAGGCATCCATTGAGCATTGCCCAGTCGTTGTACACTGCAACAATAATGCTCAATAGCGGCGCCTGACTCGAAACGCAAGTCTGCACCACGGGATCCTGCGTTCTCCGCGGACACGTCACAGCATGTAGGATTTCACAGTCAGAAGGGAAACTAAAGGTGACGCGGGTTACTCTAGTCACCCAGGTCGAATCTATGGGTGAGGGCAGTTTCACGAACTGGATTCTGCGATTGCGTCTGGGCCCGAAGGACAACTGGAATTGCTTGGTTCCACGCCTTAGCGCGAGTCTTACGCTTATTTAGGCGAGGGTTTTTTACTGACAGGTTAAGGGCGCAATCTACGTAAAAGAATGCCGTCTACGCGGCCTGCTGCTCTTAGGCCGCCATCGCCTCTCTTTTACGCCATCGCCAGACCAGGCCAGCTGAGCCTAATGCGGCCAACATTAAAGAAAGGAATGAAGTTTCGTCTGGCACTCCAACTGGCGTAGCCGTGCTCCACTGACTAGTGGGGCTTCCAGGCCCCAAAACTATCCACCGTTCCCCGAAAGCTTTGTCGCAAGCCAGGCTTTGGCAACTAAACAAATAGAAATCTACCGTGTCAACGCCGGCCCGGATTCCCTTTGAACCGGGAATGTCGAGATCAATCTCGTCCCCCAAGGAATCCAGGAAGGGCACGTAGTAAAAACTGCCAGCTCCACCCTTGGAAAATGACCCGAGGAAGCCAGAGGCAGTCACATCAAGAGTTCCAGGCACGATCTCACCGAAGGGGTCAAGGATAGAAGGCTGCAAGTATTGAAAGCTCGTGCTGATGGTTTCGGTGCAATTTGAAGAACAGGATTTTGTAGCAGTAAAGGTAGCTGAGGCATTCACATCCAAGATGCTATTAGCCCAGCTTGATGCGGAGTAAAACGCCACGAAAGCAAAACCAATCAACAGTCTGCGCATAGGACCTCTCCTTGCTCCCTGGAGATTATCCGAGTCACGCTTGAAACCTCAGGAACACGTCCGACGGATTCAATGGGAGGAAGGATTCGGACTTCTTAAGGCGATTTTGCTTCTGATTTGACATTCTGTCAAGATGAACGCGCTTGCAACCAGTTGCAAGGCTTTGCAATGGGTCAAGCCAATACCGGAATCGGGAGATGTTACATCAAAATTTCAGACCGAACAAAATCCCCGCTTACGGGATCTGCACGTCGGCGACGATGTTGGAGTATCCGCTTTCTTCATTGCTGGAATTTACAGCCGTCGTGGCATAGCAGTAATTCATGCCATCGGCAACCGAAGCGTCTACATACGTCGTAACCGCGTTCAACGATCCGTTTATCTTTGAATAACTCCCGCAGGAACTGGCATAAGAAGCACGGTAGACGTTGTATCCCGCGATGTTCGGAGAAGAGCTGGCGTTCCAGGATAGGCTAACCGAATGGGTCGATGCAGCCGTACCCGTACCCGTGGCAGATTCTGTGGTTGTTGAAGGCTGGGCGTTGCTGGTGAAAGTAAGAATTGCGCTATCCGCACCCGCGACTTGCGGGCTGAATGTCAACGTGAATGGCACGCTTTGCCCGGAAGGAATGCTAACCGGCAGCGACAGACCACTGATGGTAAATCGTGAGTTGTTTGAGGTCGCAGCCGTTAGAGTTACATCGGCTCCGCTGGCACTGAGAGCTCCGGAAGACGTGCCGCTGCTACCGATGACGACTTCTCCGGCAGACAATGTGGTCGGGGTTGCGGTCAGCTGCGCTGTTGTAGACGTTCCGGATGTTCCGGACGCCGCCGCGGCTTTGCCTGAGCTAAACCCTTGGCAACCCAGAGTGGTCCCAAGGCCGAGAAGAACAAGTCCCAGGGTAACTATCCAGAGAATGTTTGCGTAACGACGGGGCTGAGACCATCCATTCATAATTGCATTCCGAAAAGCGGCAGTTTGCTGTCTTCCGTTACGAATTTGTATGAACTAAGTCTGGGATACGAGGCAGGAATCGAGAAGATTTCGAAGGTTCATACGACGGAAGGGTAACATTTGTGACGATAGTCACATTACGCAACGTGAGATTGAAGTTCCAACTGCGTGCTTGTCGGCGTGAGATCGGCCAAGCAGCGAATTAAGAGTTCGAGATCGCTTCAGTGGCAGATCGCTTCAGTGAATGTTCCGAGCCGATTTTGGCCTCTGCAGGAGATCACGGTTGACCAGCCCGGGCATCAAAATGCTTACTAGAAGCCTCACGGAGATAACCGGAAAGAACCGATCCTAGTTTTTCGAATTCCATCGTGAGCATACTCCAGTGATCTCCCGGTATGGTCTGCACCTCGAACTGCTCTGCAAGTTGGGACCACACTGCGGCTGGATTATCGGGGAAATCGGTGCTGATCTCGGGTTTCACGAACTCTATTTTGCCAGCATAGTATTGCGGACGATAGCGCTTCAAAGCCTGATATGCAGCATCGCGCATTCGTTGCATGGTGATGCGGCGCATCGATTCGGGGCGCTGACTCCCAAGGGATGCGTTTCCGTCGACCCTTGCGGAAGACTCCGCTCGAGTTCCGCTCAAAGTTGACGCCCCCGACAAAAAGATGCGACGTTTCGCCAGACGGAAAGACAGCAGGGCATTCTGGGTGAGACCGAGTTGATTTCGGTGAGGATAAGAATCCAGCAGCGCCAACAGTGCGACCCTTTCTCCGGCAGCTGATAATCGCTGGGCTATTTCCAGAGCAACGATCCCTCCGAGCGAATAACCAATCAGGAAATAAGGACCGTGTGCTTGCATCTGTTTGATGGCTTCGAGATGGAACTGTGCCATTTCCTCGACCGATGCGAGCGGTTCGTCGACGCCATCAATACCTCTGGCCTGCATTCCGTAGACCGGATGTGTGGTTTCTATTCTTTCCACCATGGGAAACAGATCGAACACAGTGTCGCCAAGGCCATGGGCGATAAAAATGGGAGGATACCCGGTTCCGGCCTTAAGCAATAGAAGTGGAGGAACGCGCGGAGGACCGGGTTGTTCCAGCACTTCCGCCATAGCTTCGATCGTTGGCGCGGAATAAATCAGCACCGCGGGTAGATGCCTACCGCAGGCCTCGGCGACCTCGGAAAATAATTGCATGGCCGATGCCGGGCTACCACCGAGGTCGAAGAAGTTGTCTTTCGTCTGGACCGAGGATCGCTGCAGCACTCTTTGCCAAATAGGAAGCAGAAACTCCACTGCAGAGGCCTTTGTTACGAATGTGGTCATGAATGCGGTCACGAATGCGCGAACGACCAGTAGAGCTCCCGAGCTCTGGTATAGAGTGGTCCAAATTGCAAGGGTCGATCCCCGATTCTAGTTACCGGAACCACCTTGGAATAGTTTCCTGTGGCGAAAATCTCATCTGCCTTCTCGAAATCAGAGTAGGCAAGAGTTTTCTCAACGACTGTCACACCAGCATCTCGCAATAATCCAATCACCCTCTGCCGCGTAATGCCTGCCAGAAATGTTCCGTTAGGAACGGGCGTAAATACTATGCCGTCCTTCGCCAGGAAGACATTGGATGTGGCCAGTTCGGCGACGTTGCCCAGCATGTCGCACACGATCGCGTTGTCGAAGCCCCGTTCATGTGCCTCGAAAAGAGAACGGGAATTGTTAGGGTAAAGACATCCCGCTTTCGCATCCACCGGCATAGTTTCAATGGTCGGGCGCCGGTAAGGCGACAACGTGATAGAGAATCCTTTCGGTACACGCATGGGCGCCTCATAGATTGAGAGACACCACCGAGTGGATTCGAGATCGTGGGCTTGAACCCACGGTCCTTCCTTTTCGGCCCAATACATCGGCCGAATGTAGAGCGCGGCGTCCTTATCGAATCGCTTTATGCCTTCGCGAGCAAGTGCAACCCAATGTTCGGCCGCAACCACCGGCTTGAGAAAGAGTTTCTTTGCGGAATCATTCACGCGGGCACAGTGGAGATCGAGATCAGGTGTGACCCCTTCGAACGCTCGAGCGCCGTCGAACACCATGGAACAAAGCCACGCGGAATGTGTTCGCGGTCCCATGATTGGCACATTGCCTTCGTGCCAGTCTTCTTCAAAATAAGTCCAGGTCTTGGACCATCCGGTTCCAAGTGCCATCTATCTCCCTCCCGCATTGTCCATGGTAAGGTATGGCGCTAAATTTGCGGGGTGAATCGTTTACCACGAATCTTGTTGCACACCGCTTGCATACCTGAGGGAGCGTAACTCCAAGGATTCGTCAAAGCCCTGAACCGTTCGCGGCACGTGTGTCTACTTTTCCTCGGGAACGATTCTTGTGGCGGGCCAGTGCGCCGGTTGCGCATTGAGATTGGGGGCGATCGATACTGGGCCCTCTACGGGCTTCACATCCACGTTGTATCCATCCAGCTCGATGAGTGGTTCATCTCCCTGCAGGTCCTTGGTTGCTGCTTCAATCGAGAGGGTTGTGGATTCGCCGGGTACGAGGGAAATGTAGTTGTCGGAATAGAAGACGGGTAAGACGCGCCGGCCGCTCTTCTTTTGATGAAGCTGCAAATGCGACAGCAGCGCCACGTTATTTGTGTTGTTGTGCAACGTTACGGTGAGCAGCGTTTTGTCGCCCTCGGTGCGGGAGCTGCCTTCGGCATCGAGTACGACTCTGGGAAGATTCATGAGACCGTCGAACTGATCTTGAGCGACATGCTGCCAGTAGAAATTCGTGGAGAGCAAATTTCCGTTCGCGTCGGTCAGATTGAGCTTGATGAAGTAGAGCGGGGTGATGCGTGCGCTGACGTCGATTTGCGCGGCCTTGATCGTGCTGCTGCCGGGTACCTGCGCAAGGGGATAAGTTTTGTGCGAATCCAGCGTGCCGTCGAAACGATAGATAAGCACGTTCACATTGACTGCATTCAACGCGTCCGGACGATTGTTGACCACCTCAATGCCGCGGTTTTCTTCATTAAACTGCACGTGTACAGTCTCAGCCGCTTTCTTCACCGCGTACAGAGCCGCGTTGGGCTCGAGATCGTAGTGGTAGAGCTGCCACACGAAACTGGGCTGCGCCGGGTGACTCATCCACGTAATCACGCCAGTTGTCGTCTTGAACATTTCCGCGTTACGTCCTTCATACATGGCGCGGAAAGCTTCGTATGTCGCGAGTTGGCCTTTCTGGACGAAGTCGGCAAGATTGCGGATATGCCCGTAGCGCTCCGCCAGTGAAGTTGGGAATTCGTTGCCGCGTTGCGCTCCGGCCGCCATGTCGTGTTGCGCCCAGTCGTCATTGATCGTCTCCCAATCTTTTTGCGGCATCATGCCCTGGATGGATTCGATGGTGGGAATGGAGACTGAGCCAGTCTCGGTCTTGAAGCTTTCGTTGAACGCGTAGAAGAAGCGTGGCGAACGCCAGTAGTAAGGTCCATGCGACGAAACGCCGCGGCCATCAGCGGAGTTCGACTGGTAGAGTCGCGTCGGGTCGAGGCGCGCCATAAGCGTCTTCAGAGTGTCATCAAGTTCCTTAGGTGGATAGCCCTCGTTGCGCGCACACCAGACCGCGATCGACGGGTGGTTGCGATAGCGAACTACCTTATCGGTGACGTTGGCGAGATACGTTGGAATATCAGTCACATCCGGACCATCATTGGGATTAGGCTGAAAAAATTCATCCCACAGCAGGATTCCGTACTTGTCTGCCATATCGTAGAACTCAGGACTGGTGCTCTGTCCCACCCAGTTGCGGATGATGTTCAGGTTGGCCAGCGCGTGCATGTGAAATTGAGCGTCCAGCCTTTCCCGCGAGACCCGCTTCATCGCCTCATCGAGGCCCCAGTTGCCGCCGCGCGCCATCACCCGAACTCCATTGACTGAAAGGGTCAAATTCTCCGAGTCAGGAACTTGGTATTCGATCTTGCGAAGACCAAACTGCCGCGTCACGGTATCCGAAGTTTTTGATTTTTCCCCCACGTCGAAGCGCAGCATGAGAGTGTACAGATTCTGCGGACCATAGCCATTGGGCCACCACAACTTCGGATTAGAAAGGTACAGCTCTGGGGTGGATTTGCTGTCAAGGGCAACCGATTCCGTCCCGTTCGCGGCGATGGTGACAGG
>JBAVUV010001075.1:0-3188 GCA_049696955.1 Candidatus Sulfotelmatobacter sp.
GTCGTGTATTACACCGACGATAAAGGAAAGACCACCGAATTCCTTTCCACTGACGCCAAGCCAACCAAAGAACAGCTGGACCGAGGCGAGCATCGCGTGATGGATTGCCTGGAGTGCCACAACCGGCCCGCGCATGTTGCGGAACTGCCGGAAAACGCTGTGGACAAGCAAATATCGATTGGGCGCATCAGCCCCGATCTTCCCTACATCAGGAAGAAAGCGGTCGAGGTACTTAAGGTGAATTACACCACTCGCGAAGTAGCTCAGCAGACCATCACTAGCGAGATAACCAGCTTTTATCGGACCAATTACCCTGAAATCGGTCGAACGCGGAGCGCCGCAGTGCAGCAAGCCAGCCAGGAAGTGGCGAATATCTACCTGCGTAACATCTTCCCCGACATGCGTGTAACCTGGGGCACACACCCGAATAACCTTGGGCACGTCGATTCGCCGGGTTGTTTCCGCTGCCATGATGGCAGCCATACGAGCGCCGATGGCCAGACCATCACCAATGACTGTTCCGCTTGCCATCAAATTGTCGCATCGGGAGAAAACAATCCTAAGATCCTGACGGATCTAGGAATGAAATAGGAGCGGCGACTGGAGTCTGCCGAGAATGGCGACGCGCGCCATACAAAGCAATGTTACTTGACATGCAAGGTAATACTTGCCTATTATGAAAGGCAACTAATTACTTGCGTATCTCGTATGGCAGAGCTCCATCACACTAATGTGCTGTTTAAAGCACTGGCCGATCCCACCCGGCGCAAGCTGCTGGACCTGCTGCACGCACACGACGGCCGCACCCTCAACGACTTGTGCGAGCACCTTGACATGACGCGGCAGGGCGTGACGCAACACCTGAAACTGCTGGAGATGGCGAATCTCGTCGCCACCGTGCGGCGCGGCCGCGAAAAGCTGCACTTCCGCAATCCGGTGCCGCTGCAGGAGATCTACGAGCGCTGGATTGCCAAGTTTGAAAAACCGCGCCTCAAGGCGCTAGGCGATCTTAAACGACGACTGGAGAGGGCGAATGGCTAGATCTACCTTTGTCTACGTGACCTACATCCGCACCACGCCGGAAAAGTTGTGGTCGGCACTCACTGACGACGTGGAGTTCATGAAGCAGTATTGGTTCGGGGTGCACTGCGAAAGCGAGTGGAGGGCTGGGTCCTCGTGGACGATGGTGCAGCCCGATGGCAGCATCACCGACGCCGGCGAGATCGTAGCAGCCGATCCGCCAAAACGCTTGGTCATTCGCTGGCGACACGAGAAAAAGCCGGAGCTCAAGGCCGAAGGTGATTCGCTATGTACGATGGAAATCGAACGCAGCGGGACTGCGGTCAAGCTCTCCATCACCCACACCATCGAGCGTGAGCCTTCGCAGTTCATCCTGACAGTGTCCGGTGGCTGGCCAAAGATCATCTCCAATCTCAAGTCTCTGCTGGAGACCGGCGCCGCCGTTCTGGGAGACCCGTACTCGACCAATTGAGAGGAGAAGCAAAATGACGATAGCATTTACGCTACGCAACATTGCTCTTGCGGCTGTGGTGGGAGCTGCCAGCGCAGCCGCTCCGGCTGGGCCCGCGCCGGTTGGCGCGGTGAAGAACATCGTACTGGTGCATGGTGCGGCGACTGATGGGTCGGGGTGGCGAGGCGTTCATGACATCCTGACCAAAGACGGATACCGAGTGAGCGTCGTCCAACAACCGCTCACCGGCCTCGCCGATGATGTCGCCGCGACAAAACGCGTCATCGACCGGCAAGACGGCCCGGTGATACTTGTCGGCCACAGCTATGGAGGCACAGTCATCACGGTTGCCGGCGCCGACCCGAAGGTGAAAGCGCTGGTATAGGTTGCCGCCTTGCAGCCCGACGTAGGTGAAACAACGAATCAGTTGCCAGCTTCCATGACGGGGACGGTGCCCAGCAGCGACGTGCAGGTAACCAAGGATGGCTTCCTGTTCATAGACCCAACGAAATTTGCGTTTGATGTTGCGGCTGATCTGCCTCCCGAGCAGGCAAAATACATGGCGGATTCACAGATGCCGGTAGCCGAGGCTGCATTCGACACCGCAGTCACGGTTGCGGCCTGGCGCGACAAGCCCACCTACGGGATCGTGGCCACGGACGATCGCGTGCTCAATCCCAAGCCGGCACGTTGGATGTACAAGCGTTCCAGGGCAAAAGTGAGCGAGGTCAAGGCCAGCCATTTGGTCTACATCTCCCACCCTGACGCTGTCGCCCGCGTGATCGAGACAGCCGCGTGCGCGGTCAAGTAAGCAACGGAGCGCCTCGAAATGAATGAGCAAATACGAGCACGTCGACAAGTATGGAGCGTCATTATTGCCTTGGGTGCGCCGATATCAGCGCTACCGTCTCGAACTTTCTGAGCTTTGCGTCCGGTTGTTGTTTTTCCGAAGGTTGCTTGAGGCCAGCATCGAAAATCAGGTCGAGTTGCCCCACGCGAATCAGCGAGAGCTGGTTTGTCTTTCCGTTTCGCTCGACGAGTAATGCGTTGGGCCTGCCATGCCGATTTTGCCTACGCGGGATTCCCTGAACTCTCAGTACCTGACCGTTACGATTCAGGGCTACCTGGGCGGTTCGTTCGTCGGAATCGAGTGAGACTGAGTATTTACCAGGCGGCAAATTCTGGCCGTTGCACTGTAACGGGTAGGCAAGTGTGAAATTGCCTTCGTAGTGTATTTTTGCGGCTCGGGCAACGGGGCGAGTTTTGGATTGCTGGAGTGGCTCCGGATCTCTCGTCTCGTAGTGGTCGGGGTCGATCTCGAACTGGGCGTATGCGCGAGGGACTCCCAGCGCGACCAGCACTGCCAGATTAATTAAATATTGAGTGAACCGTGGGTGTTTCATTGCTTACCTGCTTTCGATCGTAGTGAAGTTCACGCGATGCCAGGCGACCTGGCAAGACAAGTCGCTTGCCTTGGCCGTCGTAGCAGTGGAGACCGGAATTGCTGGCCTCTACTGTGAATATCGGAATCGAAAAGAAAAAGACGACAAGCGATTGCGGAAAGATGGACAGAAGAAGAATGCAAGGTTACGGGTTCACGACAAATATCTCTACTCTCCGGTTCTTTGCACGCCCCGCTTCGGTGGTGTTTGGTTCTCTGGGAATTTGATTTCCCCAATCCCCTTGGGCGGATGAGTCGTAAAATTCCCGCCACCCG
>JBAVUV010001076.1:0-5106 GCA_049696955.1 Candidatus Sulfotelmatobacter sp.
GTTGAATATGGAGTTGGTGAGGGCTCCGGCGTTTCGGGATACGCAGGTGGTGGAGGGAACAACTTATTTTTATTCGGTGTCGGCTGCGGATCAGCGGGGGAATGAAAGTGGGCGATCGGAGGAGGCGAGTGAGAGCGTGCCGTAGGAGTGAGTCTGGGCGCGTCGCGTTGTGGAGACGCCGGGACTCGTGGTGGCTTCAGTTGCAGAGGTCGCCTTCGACTCCGCTCGGGGCAGGCTTTCGCTTCGCTCAGGATGACAAGAGTTGCATCTATAGCTGGTTGCGAAAACGCTCGCCGAATTTCTGGTTCTCGTGATTAGATAGATTTATGAAATATTGCCGGTTTCAACTGAATGGAGAGGCTCAGTATGGGCTGGTCGAATCGGTGGCGGGACGCGATTCGATTTTGAGGATATTGCTGAGCGCGCCGGAAAAATCCGATGGCGATGTGGAGGGATTGCGTACGCGGCGAATCGAACCGATTGCGCTGGATGAGGCGAAGTTATTACCGCCGGTGAACCCGACAAAAATCGTCTGCGTGGGAAGGAATTATCGGGAACATGCGGCGGAGTTGGGCAGTGAAGTACCCACAGAGCCGCTCTTGTTTTTCAAACCGAACTCGGCGCTGCTGGCGCCGGGCGGGGTGGTGAGGCGGCCTAAGATTTCGCAGCGAGTCGATTATGAAGGCGAGCTTTGTGTGGTGGTTGGAAAGTCCTGCCACCTGCTCGGGGATGACGAGGACGTGCGGCCTTACATTCTCGGCTATACCTGCCTGAACGATGTGACCATGCGCGACATTCAGAGAAAAGAGGATCAGTGGGCGCGCGGTAAGGGGTTCGATACTTCCTGTCCGGTTGGGCCAGTGGTGGTGGATGGGCTTGATCCGTGGGCGGGCGTTGGGGTGGAGACACGGGTGAATGGCGCGGTGCGACAGTCGGGGAATACGAAGGATTTTATTTTTCCGCTGGATGTGGTGATTCGGTTTATCTCGCAGGCGATGACGCTGTTGCCGGGAGATTTGATCGCGACGGGAACTCCGGCGGGAGTGGGGCCGGTGGTGGCGGGAGACGTGATGGAGGTGAGCGTCGAGGGGGTGGGAACGCTTAGGAATTCGGTGGTGGATGAGTGAATTGCTGATTGTTGAGTGTTGATTGTTGATTGCTCATTGAGAGACACGGACTAACGGGTTCCAATCAGCAATCAACAATCAACAATTCCTTTACTGCAGGCGGAAGCGTTCACGCATCAAGCGCTGGAGGCGTGGTTTGTAGAGCAGGTCGTAGGCGAGTTCTTTGTCGGGGAACATGGCGAGGGCGGCCCGCTTGGCACTGGCGGCGAGTTCGGAAGCCTCTTCGACGGTGAGGCTGGGATCCTGGCTGATGACGGAGGAGACCATGCTCATCATGATTTGCAGGCGACGGATGAGGCGAGCTTCATCGTCGGCTGTGGCATTGGGTGCGGCATTGAGTGGATTGGTCTCTTGATTTGAATGCTCCCCAGAATTCATAGGTCCCTTTTTCCCAGGCAATATCGTTCCACAGATTTGGATGTTACGACATTGCCGGGCGTTGTCACGATCTGTCTCATCTTGCGCCGGCAGTGACAAAAATGAAACGGCCCGAAAGTGCTGGGGAGACGGCCTTAGCGGGCAGAGGAAATTAGGGACGCACGCTTCCCGACGAAACGCGCGCTGAAGGCATCTTAATTTGCAGCTAGAATCGTTTGAGCGACGTCCGGGCGGCTATCGAGAGCGCTCCGAGAACGGGAGAAAAGATGGCAGAGGAAACGAAGGCGATGACGGAAGAACAGCGACCCGATCCGAATGAGAAATTGGTGAAGGTGTTTGACAGCGAACAGGAGTCAGAGGCGCTGGTGGTGAAGGGATTGCTGGATTCGGCGGGGATTGAAAGCGATCTGAAGTCCGGAAGCTTTATTCAGGATGCGTTTCCGGGGCTAGGGGGGATGGTAATTCTGGTGCGGGAAGAGGATGCGGAGAAGGCGCGGAGTTTGATCGCGGAATCGCTGCGGTCGGGTGCGGCGAATGCTGCGGACGAGGACGAGACGAAGAGTTAGGCGGTTCATCGTTAGCGCGTGAGGTTCCTAAAGGGACTCGTTCTTAGCCTTTGATTCTTTCCCCCGGCGCCCACGCGACAGTCGCCGGGACGGCGGCGCTACTCTTTCAATTGCTGGCGGGAAGGAACGGGCTGACGGAGTGGCCGTTGAGGTAGAAGGTGACGGCGCCGTCGAGGTCGGTGCGGTAGACCTGGGTTCCGGCGGCGTGGAGACGGTTGAGCACGTCGGGTTTAGGCAGACCGTAGGATGTGTGGAAGCCGACGGAGATCACTGCGAAAATTGGTTTCGTCGCCGCCAGAATTTCCGGCGTGGTGGACGTGGCGCTTCCGTGGTGGCCTACCTTTAGGAGGTCTGCATGTTCGGGGTGAAGCTTAGCAATGCGGCCTTCCACGGCCTTTTCGGCGTCGCCTTCCAGCAGGACGGATGTTTCGCCATAGCTCACGTGCAGAACCATGGAGTCGTCATTTTTGGGTTCGAGGCCGACGGGCCAGTCTCGTGGCGGAAAAAGAACCTCGACTTTCGCTCCGCCTAAATCGAAATCATCTCCCTCCCAATGACGCACGACTTTGATTCCTAGAGTGTGAGCTTCGGCGATTAGATGATCCAGGGCACGGCTGGGCGGAAGCAGACCAATCCATAATTCTTTCGGGCGGAAATCTTTGAGAATTGCGGGCATGCCTCCGATGTGGTCGGAGTGGCCGTGGGAAATAGCGACGACGTCGAGGCAGGAGATGCGGCGCGTCCACAGATAGGGCGCGACCACGTCTTCGCCAAAGTCGAGTTGCGTGCCGGCGCCCCAAACCGGACCTCCGGCATCGATGAGCACGGTTTGGCGGTGTGGAGTGACCAGCAGGATGGAATCGCCTTCGCCGACGTCGATGGAAGTGACCTCCAGGATTCCTGCGCGAGTTTGCGGATTGGGCGGAACGAAGGCGAGAGTTAGGGAGGCTGCTAACAGAGCAAATAATCCGGTGCCGGCGAGCAGAGCGCGACGGCGGGCGAGAATCATACACAGGATCAAGGCCAGGGACGCGGCGGCGATCATCACGAAAGACGGCGTGGCTACGCGAAGATCCGCCAGGTGCAGACTTCCCAGGCCGCGCACGGTGCCGGTAATTGCCTGCAAGGCGAGCGCGGTGAGAAGCGCGGGAAATTTCGCCAGCGGAAGGGAGAGATATCCCACTGCCACTGAGAATACCGCTGT
The DNA here is from genome assembly GCA_049696955.1 of Candidatus Sulfotelmatobacter sp. Classification (GTDB taxonomy): domain Bacteria; phylum Acidobacteriota; class Terriglobia; order Terriglobales; family Acidobacteriaceae; genus Sulfotelmatobacter. Next base: position 3,276 of record JBAVUV010001076.1, read on the forward strand.
GGGCATGAGAAGTTGCGTGAGGGGAACGACGGCGACGTTTGCGGGAAGGCCGATGGTGGTGGCGCGGTGGAAATAATAGGCCATGGGCAGAGCCAGGCCCATCTGCATTATGGCGGATACAATCAGCAGTTCGAATGCTCGCAGGAAAAAAATCGCTGCGCCGCGCACCAGCCGCAGTGACCACGTGTAGCCGATAAAATTTGCCAGGCGACCTGCAATCAAACGCAGGTCAACCCGGAACTGTGCGACTCGAGGAGGCAGGGTTGCTCCGTAATCGTCGGCGTCCCAGTGAGCGAGAGCGCGACGGTAGAGGCGCGACGTGCGCTCGATGAGAGGCAATCCGATGGCGGCGACGATGAGCACGCAAAGAAACGTCATCTGAAAGCTGGCGGTGAAAAGCTGGCGGGGATCGAAGGCGAGGAGGCCGAGGGCAGCCGCTCCCAGGGCATTCACCATGCAGCGATCGCGGTAAAGCAGGCGCGTGAGCAGGAAGATGGCGCACATCAGCGTGGCTCGCCAAACTGGCGCACCGACTTCGGTGAGCAGGGCGTAGGCAATGCAGAACAGAATGGTGAGCAGCGTGGCGGGAATCTCAGCGAGGCGCAACCGGCGCAGAGTCCAGAAGACCACGAAGGCCAGGATGGTCACGTTCATTCCTGAGACCACGAGAACGTGATAAGTGCCGGAACGCTGGAAATCGACACGAGTGTCACGGTCGATGAAGGCGGATTCGCCGATGACCATGGCGTCAATGAGCGCGGCCTGCGAAGGTGGCCACAGCGCGTGCACCTTGGCGATGATGCTGGAGTGAATTTTTGTGCGCCAGAGTTCGAAGCGGGTTCCAGTGAAGCCGGGAAGAAGTTGGACATCCTCGGCTTTGGCGGAGGCAAGCGCGGCGATGCCGTTTTCCGCTAAGTAGGTTTCGTAATCGAAGGCTCCGGGATTGCGAAAGTTGCGGGGGAGCTTGAGTTTGACGGGAAGACGAAGGCGCTCGCCGTAGTGGAAGAGCCGCATCGGGAGTGGGGCTGGCGTGTTCGGGCGAGAGTCGTCGACAGCCTGATAGACACTAAGGCGTACCCCGGAGTGAACACGAATCGCCGCGCCGTTCTCGGTAACGATCTCCTCCGTCTGCACGTCGACGGTTTGGCTCAACTCATTTGGAGATGCTTCGCGCGATCTGCCTTCGCGTATGACGTGGGCGGTTATTTGAACTGGTGGGCCGTAGGCAAAGGGATTCAGACTTGAATCTCGAACGGCGGAAGAATTTCCGAGCTGGATATGAAGAACTCCGGCGAAGAAGAATGTTGCCACTGCCAAAACTGCGGCGAGCAATTTTCTCCTGGTCCGGAAAAAGAGTGCTGTGGCGAGGAAGGCCGCGGTTACGCCTATCCACCAGGATGCGGGGCGAGAAAAGTGCGTGCCGGCGATGATTCCTGCCGAATAGAGGACGGCGGCCCAGAGCATGGGCTGGCGAGTGGGCTTGAACTGGAATTCGTTTGGCGAGGGCGGACGTTTAGGTTGGGTAAGTTGTGGCAGCGGCGGCATTCAGGGCTAACCTACGTTGACTATCGAATGGTGGCTCATTAAGAGCTGGCCTCGTTTCGCTCGACGGACAGCCGAGGGCCTGCCCTGAGCTTGTCGAAGGGGCGGCTGTCCCCACATAGGCGGATCAGCTTTTCTGCAGCGATCGAGATGCAACGAATTATGTTCGGCGAATCGTGTTCAGCGACTTAGGTGCAGCACACTTTCCAGGTGGTGGGTTTGAGGGAATAAGTCGACAAGGTGAGCCTGATCGACACGATAACCTGCGCTCTGCAGAGGTACCAGATCG
>JBAVUV010001077.1:0-4455 GCA_049696955.1 Candidatus Sulfotelmatobacter sp.
CGTATGTTTGATGACGGATTCGCCGAGCGTGACTTGTCCATCGCCGGCCAGAACCACGCTGCCGTTGCGGCGGATAGATAAAACTGTGGTGGAGCGAATCAGGCGTTTCGTTGACATGAGCGCAATCTTTGATTATAGCAGTGCGCGGTGCCACGAATGCGAGGTCAAGAACCTTTCCCCACGGTTGTCATGCTGAGCAAAGTCCGGGAGGGCCGCAGGTCCTCTCGGCGCAGTGGAAGCATACCTATCGGGTGTTGCTGCTGCCGGTTAAGGAGCTCGAAAGCAGTCAGTGGAAGGTGAAGCGCAGAATTAACGGCGATTTAGCAGGTAACACAGTTGTTGCTTTACCTCAGGCCACTCGGCGGCGATGATCGAATAACGAACTGAATCGCGAGGAATGAAGTCGGCGGCCATGCGGTGAGCACGGAGGATTCCTTCGAACTTTGCGCCGATGCGCTCAAGAGCGGCACGGGAGCGTTGGTTGCGGGCATCTGTGTGAAAGCAGACGCGCAGGACCTGCCAGGTTTCGAAGGCGTGAGTGAGCATGAGCATTTTGGCCTCAGTATTAGCAGCGCTGCGGATTGCGGAACTGCTAAACCAGGTGTAGCCGATTTCGCAGGCGTCGGGGAACTGGCGGCCGTGACGTGGGTGGCCCGGCGGCCACAACCAGCGCTCCAGATTCCAGAAACGCGTCGAGCCAATGACGACGCCATCCCTTACTCTGACGATTGCGAAGGGAACCGCGGTGCCGGCGTCTCTCCAAGCCAGGGCCGTATTGATGTAAGTTCTGGCTTGAGTTGCGCCTTGGGGAACGGGACTCCAACGGTAGAGGGACGGGTCAGCCTCGGAGGCGGCTGCCAGGCCATCGACGTGGCGGTGGTCAAGAGGTTCGAGGCGAATATGGCTTCCCGAGAGCAAAAGTGTTTCTGTTTCCATGAGATTTAGTATGCGATGAACTTTAGTGATGGGCAACGGATCCGGCGAAACCCCAACTCAGCAATTGGGACTCTCTAACGTCGAAAAACTATTTGACGTGAGTCCATAGGTACGTTACTATTAGGTCACGTAATATTCAATTATCGATGAAGGAGACATCCGAATGAAAGTGGAAGACCTGGTACTTGATGTGGATCAGCACCTAGACGTTAAAGCGACACCGGAGAAAGCGTTCGCAGCCGTTCTGCATCGATTGGGGGAGGGGAACACCAGGCCGGATGGCCAATCGCTGGAGTTGCTGCTGGAGCCGAAAGTTGGCGGACGCTGGTATAGGGACCGAGGAAACGGCGTAGGACATTTGTGGGGATTCGTGCAAGTCATCAAGGCGCCCACGCTGTTGGAAATGAGCGGGCCGATGTTCATGTCGTACCCGGTCATAAATCATGTCGAAGTGAAGATCGAACCCGTTGCCGGCGGCTCTCGGGTTTCTTTGCGGCATCGCGCGATTGGAATGATCGACCCGGAACACCGAAAGAATGTTGGCAAAGGCTGGAGTCACATGCTCAATAACGTAAAGAAGGATTGCGAATAGCGGGGTGACAGACATCGCTGCTGGTCGTGGAGACAAACTCGATTCGGTTTGGAAGGCGCTATCGGACCCGACCCGGCGCGCGATTTTGGATTTTCTGCGAGATCGCCCGCGCACCACCACTGAAATTGTGGAGGCGTTTCCACGCCTAAGCCGCTTTGGAGTGATGAAGCATCTCGAGGTGCTGCGCCAGGCGCAGCTAGTGCATACGCGTGAGGCGGGGCGGCAACGAGTGAATTCGCTGAACTTAGTACCCATCCGCCAGATTTATGAACGATGGGTCGGTCCCTTTCAGGAACTTTGGTCGGGTGAACTGCTGCGGATCAAAGAGATTGCTGAATCGGGTACGCGGGGCGCTAAGGCGAAAAGTTCGCGTGCGGTGAAAAAGCATTAGGCCCTTAACAACCGGCAGCGATACAAAAAAGCACGGTGGCTCCGGCATCATGATCGATAACCGAGGGTTATGTTGTTGATCCGAAGGCGGAGTAATCAGAGCGTCACCACTGGCGTTGAAGGCACCGTGGAAAGAGCGGCGCTTCAGCGCCGCGTAAGCCCCGCCTTGACAGGGCACGGCTTCAGCCGCGCCGCTAGATCGCAAGAACCCACAACCACCTGTCATTCCGACCGGAGCCCGAGCGCCCGCGACGGCGCAGTGGAGGAACCTGCTGTTCTCTGCATTGAGATGAACCGCGTGGAGGGGACGCCCCGTCCGCTGCCCTTGACTTTCACTTCAGCTGTCTCCATCGCCACGACCGATGCTGCCCCAACTCCACCGTCGCTGGCGCGCCGGTTCCGGTCGGGATGACAGAGCCTTTAGGGCCGAAATTGATCTACGCTCCCACCGTTTGCGCACTCGGCTTCCCCGCTAGCAACTGCCGCAATACATACTGCAAAATCCCCCCGTTAGCGTAGTACAGCGCTTCCTGCGGCGTATCGATGCGGACTAGAGCATCGAACTCGATCGGACTTCCTTCACCCTTGGCTCGAACTCTAACTTTCTGCCCTGCTGAGTAATGCTCAATCAAATTGCGAACACCGCTAATCTCGAAAACTTCCTCGCCCGTGAGATGAAGCGATTCCGCATTCTGCCCCGCCAAGAATTGCAGCGGCAAAATCCCCATGCCCACAAGATTCGAGCGGTGAATGCGCTCGTAACTCTCCGCGATCACCGCGGAAACTCCAAGCAGCCGCGGCCCCTTTGCGGCCCAGTCGCGCGACGATCCGGAGCCGTATTCTTTTCCGGCGAGAATGATCAGCGGCGTGCGCTCGGCCTGATATTTCTCCGAGGCATCGAAGATCGACATTTCCTGATTCGTAGGAAGGTGGCGAGTGAATCCGCCTTCGATGTTGACCAGTTTGTTTCGTAACCGGACGTTGGCAAAAGTTCCGCGTACCATCACTTCGTGATTGCCGCGGCGCGAGCCGTAGGAGTTGAAGTCGGCGGGCTTCACGCCATGCTCCTGCAAATACTTTCCTGCCGGACTGTCTTTTTTGATTGATCCTGCGGGAGAAATATGGTCGGTGGTAACGCTGTCTCCCAATACCGCCAGTACGCGGGCAGAGTGAATATCTTCGACCGGCGAAGGTTGGATCTTCATGTCGTCGAAGTAGGGAGCGCGGCGAATGTAGGTGGAATCTTTCTCCCAGGCGTAGGTCTGGCCTTTGGGGACGGACAGGCCGCGCCAGCGCTCGTCTCCCGCGAAAAGTTCGGCGTAGGTTTTCGAGAACATTTCGGCGGTCACGGAGTGTTCGACCGCTTCTTCAACTTCGCGTTGCGTGGGCCAGATATCGGCGAGATAGACAGGCTTGCCATCTTTCCCCTTACCGATGGCGTCTTTGCGGAGGTCGGTGTCGATACGTCCAGCCAACGCGAAGGCGACAACCAGCGGTGGCGACATCAAATAATTCGCGCGAACCTCGGAGTTGATGCGGCCTTCGAAGTTGCGATTGCCGGAGAGGACGGATGCAACGACCAGATCTTTTTCATCGATCGCTTGCGAAACTTCCGTGGGGAGCGGTCCGGAGTTGCCGATGCAGGTGGTGCATCCATATCCGACGATGTGGAATTTTAATTTTTCGAGATACGGAGTAAGGCCGGCGTTCTCGAGATAATCGCGAACAACCTTGGAACCGGGCGCAAGCGAAGTCTTCACCCACGCCGGAACTTGTAGCCCTTTTTCTACAGCTTTCTTGGCGAGCAATCCGGCGCCGATCATGACGGAAGGGTTCGAGGTGTTGGTGCACGAGGTAATCGCCGCGATCACGACGCTGCCGTGTTTGAGCGAATCTTTCACGCTGGCGGGAACATGTTCGTGGACGTTGGGATCTTCAACGCCGATGGCGGCGGGGCTGCCGCCCTCTTGCTCCCATTTGTCTTTGGCGATGGCAACACTCCCACTTCCCGCAAAAGAAGCGGGAAGTGGGGCACCCACGTGTGAGGTGGTTTTGGCCGCGGACTTCGGCTTGATCAATGTCGGCAGAGCTTTGTTGAACGATTCTCCTGCCTGCGAAAGCACGACTCGATCCTGCGGACGTTTCGGTCCGGCAAGACTCGGCTCAACCGTCGCGAGATCAAGCGAGAGAAGCTCGGAGTATTCCGCTTCAGGAGTTTTCTCGTCGTGGAAGAGCCCTTGCTCGCGGCAGTAAGCTTCGACAAGCGCGATTTGTTCGGCGCTGCGTCCGCTGAGTTTTAAATATTTCAAACTTTCTTTATCCACCGGGAAGATGCCGCACGTAGCACCATACTCCGGCGACATGTTGGCAATCGTCGCGCGATCAGCAAGCGGAAGATCGTGCAGGCCGGGACCAAAATATTCGACAAACTTTCCCACGACTCCATGCTTGCGCAAAATCTCGGTAATGGTCAGAACAAGATCCGTAGCAGTAGCCCCTTCGCGCAACCGTCCCGTAAGTTTCACACCCACCACGAG
>JBAVUV010001078.1:0-4586 GCA_049696955.1 Candidatus Sulfotelmatobacter sp.
CGATCACGGTTTTCGGCAAGAGGATGGCCTCAAACCTCGATCGCACTTCGAGACAGAGTTGAAAGTTTCGATTCGCCGCCGGATGCGGTTGGCCCTGATCGGCGAGACGCTGCTTCGCCACTTCCTCCGCGCACACGCATTCTAGAATCCGCCAACTCTGATGCAGCAACTCGGTGGCGTTCACGACATTCTCGATCTGATAACGCCGCGAAAATGGCCGCCCATCCAGAAAGACGATGCGATCTCGATTTTGCTGCAACAGAAAGCCCGCGGTTTCCAGCATTACTTGCAAACACAAATCATCCTGCCGCGACGAGTATTCGATTTCTTCCTCTGAAAACAGCGCGTGACGAATATCGTCTTTGCTGATCACCCGTCCGCCGGTTCGCGTCGCCAGTTCGCGCGCCAACGTAGTCTTACCCGTGCCGGGCAGTCCGGCCATCATCACGATCATCGCATCATTAAAGCACGATCCCTGCAGTGCATTGTGCGTTTCGTGAATCCCGCCGAGGCGGGTGATCATCCATTCGAAAGCAACGCTGCAAATTCAATGACAGCAGTTTCGCTCACAGGAGGCGGCAATGCCGCTGGTAAGAATTTCTTTGCGCGAAGGGAAGTCCGAACAATACAAAAAAGCTCTAGCCGACGGTGTCCATCGAGCCATGGTGGAAGGCGCCGCCGTTCCTGAGCAGGACAGATTTCAGGTGATCACCGAACACCCGGCTGGCGGCCTGATCTACGATCCCACGTACCTGGGAATACAGCGGACCGACGACGTAGTCTTCGTCCAGATCACGCTATCCACCGGCCGCAAACTGGCGCAGAAAAAGAAATTATTTCAACGCATGGCGGAGATTCTCGCGGAGAGCCCAGGGCTGCGCCCACAGGATCTCATGATCAATTTAGTAGAAGTTGCCTGGGAGAACTGGTCGTTTGGTAACGGCGAAGCGCAATATACTGGATGACTCAGTTCGACGCCGCGGCGTCGGCGGTTACCGTTCCGGGTTCAGGACGATCCATCGGAACCATATCCTGCGACTCGCGCCAATCCGCGTAGCGGCCGGAAACCATGATGTGGAACACCCACTGGTGCCGCTCTTCTTCCGGTTCCACCAGGCCCAAAGCCTTCATGTAGAACAGATAATGCTCCATCCAGTGAATCTGCTCCTGGCTCATCCCACGCCGCTGCAAATCGACGGTCAGTCCGGCGAGATGGGATGACGCCGTATCTCCCTCAAATGGAGCCGCATTTCGATTGTGCCGCCGCAGCTTCTTTTGAACCTTCACCGTCCGCACCGCCGAGTTCACCTGAATCTGTTCGTGAAAGCGGTGGTAGTAGGCCTGCGAAATATCCTGCACAAAGTCCCGCGTCCACGGACGGCAGAATCGTCGCGAGGGATCCAGACGCGGATCGAAGCGCAGCGACTCCCCGGCGATAATCGGTTGCAGCGCGCCACTCGCCTTCAGCGCTTCCAGTTCATCGTCATCCTGAATGCGCGGTAATTCCAGCCGGTCTACTTCCGCGTTCTGTATCAGAAGAGACTCATGCGACGGACGGAACATCGGATTCCACCGCGTCCAATGCAGCCGCGGACGCCGGAAGTGATGGACACGCTTATGCAGAGAAGTGGTGGTCGTAGCCGCAAACAGCGGGCTGCCAACCGAGGCCAGAAATAAAAGCAACATCAAGCGGCGCTGCAATCGTGATTTCAGAAATTCTCCGTAGCCGGCCCCAGTGCTCGACCCCGCAACTGTCCGGACATTCTAAGCCATGCTGTCAAGCCGTCCAACTAAACATTAGAGAACATTCATTACGAGCGTTATCTGGGGCCATTTCCAACTGCTGGTTACCCCGTGGTTACCCTGCTGGCCCGCAATGGATGCACTGGAAATACAGCACGCCAAACTCCATCCACGGCCGAGGAGTTACGGTTAACTCATGTGCTAACCCAGCAACCAGTTAGCGCTCATTAGATACAGGGCAGGGCAACCCTGTTGTTGCGCGAGTGACAAAAATCGGCGCTACGGACGCGGAAAACCGCCCGGAACCCACTGGGAAGGGCACGAGTTTCACTCGTGCCAATTTTAGATTCGACAAAGACGCGCGGCTTTCAGCCGCTGAGGTTCGCCTTTAAAGCCTGCACGACGCCCCGCCCGGAATGTATGTCATAACCCTCTCGGCGTGGGTTTGGAGACCTATTCGTGGTCGAAAACTATTGCCGGCGTCAGCTCCGGAAAAGATCGCCAAAAGCTTGCTTCATCACTTCACCACCCACCTGGGAAATGGCCTTCGTCAGCGGAATATCCTTGGGGCAAACCTCCACGCAGTTCTGTGCGTACCCGCATTCCTGGATGCCGCCATCGCCCATTAGCGCCGCCAGTCGCTCGCGCTTAAGCTCCTTGCCTGTGGGATGCATATTAAACAGCCGCACCTGCGCAATCGTAGCCGCACCCACGAATCCCGTCTCCTCGTTGAATTGCGGACACGCCTCCATGCAGCACGTGCACGATATGCACCGTGAAAGCGGATAAGCCTGCTCTTGCTCCTCCGCGCTGACCCGAGGCCCCGGTCCCAGATTATAAGTTCCATCGATCGGAACCCAAGCCTTCACGATCTTCAGATTCTCAAAAATCACGCTGCGGTCCGTCGCCAGATCGCGAACGATAGGGAACTTGGAAAACGGCTCAAGCTTCACCGGCTGCTCAAGATTATCAATCAGAGCCGAGCAAGCCATGCGCGCTCGGCCGTTGATAAGCATCGCGCACGATCCGCAAACTTCCTCGAGACAATTCGAATCGTACGTGATGGGCGTGGTCTGTTTGCCATCACGCGTTACGGGATTCGCCGCAATCTCCATCAGCGAGGAGATCACATTCATCCCCGGATGCCACGCGAGTTCAAACTCCTCCCAGTAGGACTTGGAAGAAGGAGTGTTCTGGCGCTTGATCTTGATGATGACGGATTTATTAGCCATTAGTCAGTTTTCCCAAAACGAAATCCGGAAAAATAAAACCACCGGGAAGGGCACGAGTTCCACTCGTGCCAGTTTAAGCTCCTGAAAGACATGCGGCTTCCAGCCGCTGAGGTTTGCTCTTGAAGCCTGGACGACTCATATCCCCGCCGGGAACTTACTTCGTGACGTTCTCGACGCACCATCGCCGGAAACTGTTCGTCGTCGAAATTTATGGCCGCCTTTTTCTGCAAACGCTCTACCGCTATCGTCGAGCGGGCCGCTACGAATTGCACGCATTCGTCGTTATGCCCGAACACGTTCACCTGCTGCTGACTCCGGCGAAAGACGTAACGATCGAACGCGCAATTCAGTTGATCAAGGGCGCCTACTCGCATGAACTCGGAACAATCATCGGTCGCACACAAGAAATCTGGCAGCGCGGATTTACCGATCATCGGATTCGCAATCCGCAAGATTTCGTTCATCATCGAAATTACATTCATCAAAATCCTGTGGAGCGCGAAATCGTAACCGAACCTTCGGCCTATCGATATTGCTCCGCGTTTCCCGGATTCAAACTTGATCCGTGGCCCTCAGCGGCTGAAGCCATAACCCTGAGGGCGTCTTAACTGGCACGAGTGGAACTCGTGCCCTTCCCTGTTCTAAACGTTACGTTCACTTCGACTTCTCCGGCGGTGCAACACGAATAAAAATCTCATCCCACCGGTGATGCTTGCCCGTGGCAATCTCTCGATTCCCTGGAAAATGCCGGTCGAGCATTTCGCAATTCTGCATTCCGTCTACATCGATCATGCGCCATCCCGGAATGTGGCCACTGCTTCGTCCACCTACTTGCCAGCAGAATAGTCGAACAATTCCACTCTGAACGCCGTAATCATGAGGCTCGACAATTCTCTCGTTTCCCTTGTACCTAAACCGGATCAACTGTTTATTTCGAATTGCGCTATAAATCAATTGATCGAGCTCTTGATCGACCGCCATTCAACTCGCTTCTGATCCCTCGCTCCGCTCGGGATGACGGCTGCAGGCTCCCGCTTCGCTCACGTACGCAAAAGCGCCGTCACTTCGCTACGTCGTACTTCCTCGGCCGCGGCGGAATCAGCGACACGTCCACCGGCTCAAACTCAAACTTCGGCTCATCCGCATCCGGCGCGAAATACGCCTTCGTGGTCTTCAAGAAATTCTTATCATCGCGTTCCGGAAAGTCCGGCTTGTAGTGCGCCCCGCGAGACTCATCACGTAAGCGCGCGCCCTGCGCCACAACCCGAGCCAACTGCAGCATGTTATAAAGCTGCCGCGTGAACGCCACGCTCGTATTCGCCCACTGCGTCCGGTCGCTCAGGTTCACTCTTCGAAATCGTTCCAGCATCTCAACCAGCTTTGCATCCGTCTCCACCAGATTCTTGTTATAGCGGATCACGGTGCAATCCTTCGTCATCAACTCGCCCAGCTCCCGCCAAAGTTTAAAAGGATTCTCCGTTCCCGAATTGTTCATGAGCAGGGAATTGCTCTCTTCCTGCTTCTTCTTCTCGGCCTCAAAGACTCCATTGCCATCCGGCAGCGCCTGCAGCCCCCGCGCATACTTCACCGCATTCGGTCCAGCGATCCCGC
>JBAVUV010001079.1:0-8299 GCA_049696955.1 Candidatus Sulfotelmatobacter sp.
GCAACCGTCATTGAATCCAAATACGGCGAATCCGGGGGCGTGAAGTGAAACACCTTTACCTGAAGCACCACATAAAAATCTTCCACTTTGATGACCCGCTTCACGATCAACGGCACCGAAGCAAATCTGGAAGGATCCAGCTGCCAAAGAGCGTCTTTTGGATCCGTCGAAGGCTGCTGAGTCGTCAAGAGGACATTGTCATAAATCGCATGGCGCAAGTCGGCCAATTTTACCTGCTAGGAAGTGATCTCAGTATCGCCCTCCGGTCCTCGGGGAATTATCGAGAGGACAAAGCGGTCGGCGCCGTGCGAATCTTTGATCCGCTCGCGATAGACGGAATCCTTAGGCGTGAGCTTGACTTCGAACCTCTCCTCAACGATACGAGTTGAACCTTGCCGAAAGCTTTCCGCGTAGATGGGACCGGACGCCGCTTGCGCGCCGAGACGCATCGTCAGGCAGAGAATGAGCGGGATCAGGAATCGAAACTTCATTTGCCTCCTTCAGAGCGCAAAACATTTTCGGTGCCTGCTCTCGAGATTGCTACAGCTTTTGACGCGTCGCGGCAAGAGTCTGCAAGGTTGGCGCACAGCGCTCGCGAAGCTTTCCTGCTGTTGCGAGCCAGCACGGCAACGGATCTCCACAGCCAGGGCCGCAGGGCAGCGTACAGCACGAAATTTGGCGTTTTAAAGCGGCCTTCCGCGCTGACGAAGTTGCCGATGACGGGCATGTCAAAATCTAACTCATCGGAGATTACTTTTGTAGCAGCAAAGGGGATGCCACGTGCCTGGGCCGCAGAAGCTACGGCGGCGGCCTCCATATCGACGGCGGCGGCAGAGTATGCCTGCGCCAGCTTTGTCTTCTGCGTTGCATCCGCGACGGCCATGAAGGTCAAGAGCGTCCCTGTGCCGCCTCTGAGCTGGTACCGGCTTCCATCGCGGGCATCAATTACCACGGCAGGCGAGAAAACATCTCCGACCCGGAGAGATTTGTTCAGCGCGCCGGCAAAGCCTACTGAGTGCAACTGGGCTGGATGGTATAACGCGATCACCGCCTCGGCAGCGCGGCGGGCCGATTGCATACCGATGCCGCCACAGACGACGACGATGTTGTCCCGCTCAAAGAAGGTGAATCTATGTTCCTCATGTTCACGCTGGATGCGGCTCCAGCTTTTGATCAGGGGGGCGATTTCGCGCTCGAGCGCGGCGACAACAGCTACTCTAGGCATAGGCGTTCGCGCGAAACCATTCGACCGCACGACGCAAAGCATCGTCGGCCGGCACGGTGTTCCATCCCAGTTCGCGCTCGGCTTTGGCGGAGCTGGCCCACATTTTCTTCTTCCCCATGCGAACAGTTTCGACGGTCGCGCGGGGCTCGCGACCGAGCAATCGTCCGGAGACGGTTTGATCGACCAGTCCCGCGACGTATGCAACAAAGTAGGGAAGCTTTACTTTCGGCGATGGCAAGCCGGAGATCGCCCCAAGTTTATCCAGGATTTGTTTCAGGGGTAAATTCTCACCACCCAAAATGTAGCGCTCGCCGCTCTTGCCTTTTTCCATTGCGGAAATGTGGCCGAGGGCGCACAGGCGAACATCGACTAGGTTCAATCCCGTTTCCACGTAGGCGGGAAATTTGCCTTTGAGGAAGTCGACTACGATTCGTCCGGTGGGAGTAGGCTTGATATCTTGTTCGCCCACGGGCGTCGTCGGATTCACTGTTACCACTCGCATTCCGCTTCGGCCAGCCTGCAAGGCAACCTGTTCGGCCATAAACTTGGAGCGCTTGTAGTGGCCGATCATCTCGGCGAGGGAAACGGGCGAATCTTCATCGGCAGGCCGTCCGTTACTGGTGAAGCCCATGGTCGCCACGCTAGAGGTGTATACGACGCAGCGAACGTTGTTCTTACGCGCCGCTTCCAGAATTGCCCGCGTTCCTTCGACGTTGGAGCGGTACATCTCCGCGGGATCTTGCATCCAAAGGCGATAATCGGCGGCCACGTGAAATACGGCTTCGCAGCCTGCGATTGCCTTCTCTAATGAGGCCGAGTCGCGGAGATCGCCAGCGGCAGTCTCAGCGTTCAGGCCCTCCAGATTTTTCAGGTTACTGGTTGGTCGCACCAGCAAACGGAGGTTGGCTCCTTGCTCGGATAGAACGCGGGCCACGTGGGAGCCCAGGAATCCGGTTGCGCCTGTGACGAAAGCTTTCAAAACAGTTCTCGGTTCCTGGCTCTCAGTTCGTGGAATCGATGGTCAGAAGCGCTCTTCGACCGCATCCGAATCGGGGAAGCCTGGGGGGCTAAAGCCCAGATTTTGAGTGGGACTTTATCGGCACGGCTAAAGCCGTGCCCTTCCCGGACCCCGCTATGAAACATGCACTCGATGGCTTCTAATTCTCAGCTTTCTCCATTACCTTGGCGTAGGTCGTGAGAGCTAGTAGCGGGAAGTACTGGCGGTAGAGGTGGTACTTCAGGTAGAACACGCGCGGGAAGCCGGTGCCGGTACAAAAATCTTCGTCCCAGGAACCGTCTTCTTTTTGCGAACGAAGCAAATAGGCTACGCCGCGGGCGACGGAATCGCTACGCGTATCTCCTACTGCAAGCAGACCCAGAATGGCCCAAGCAGTTTGCGATGGAGTGCTGTCTCCCACCCCGCGCTGGATGGGATTGTCATAAGAGTTCACGCTCTCGCCCCAACCACCGTCTGGATTCTGCACCATCCGCAGCCACTCCGCCGCCTGCTGCACACAGGGTTCGTGGTTATCCATGCCGATGGCTTCAAGGCCGCGCAGCACGAGTGCTGTGCCATAGATGTAATTGACGCCCCAGCGCCCGAACCAGCTGCCGTCCGATTCCTGTTCCTTTTGAAGGAATTGGATGGCGCGTTTCACTGCGGAATGGTTCTTATCGTAGCCGTAAGTGGCCATCATTTCGAGGATGCGGCCAGTAATGTCCACGGTCGCAGGGTCGAGCATGGCGTTGTGATCGGCGAAGGGAATGTGCTGGAAAACCATCTTGTCGTTGTCTTTATCGAATGACGCCCAGCCGCCGTTCTTGCATTGCATAGAAAGAACCCAATCAATGGCGCGCTGTACGGACTCGCGCTGGTAGCGACCGTTGGGATGCTCGACGCGGCTTAAAGCGAGGCAAACCATGGCAGTGTCATCGACGTCGGGATAGAACTCATTGTTAAACTCGAAATACCATCCGCCGGGCTTACCCGTTTTGTTTTTGACCTGCCAGTCGCCAGGATTGCGGACTTGCTTTTGCAGGATCCAGTCGGCGCATTTCACCATTCGAGGATCGTTCGCGGGAACGCCGGCTTCGCCGAGCGCGAACATTGCGTAGGCGGTATCCCAAACTGGAGACAAGCAGGGCTGCATACGGAAGGTGTCGCCCTCTTCGATGCCCAGCTTCTCGAACTCATCGAGTGCGCGAATCACCTGCGGATCGTCGAGAGAATATCCCTGGCAACGCATAGCGATGATCGAGTTCATGATGGAGGGATAGATACCGCCCAGCCCATCGCTCATCTCGAAGCGCTCGAGCATCCACTTCTCCGCGCTCTTCAAGGCAATGGAACGCAGGGGCCGAATGTGAACCCGCTCAAACCAATGGGTCATGCGGTCGAGACACAAGAAGAAATTTCGCCACGAAACCAGCTTCTTCGACCAGCGCAGGTGCATGCGCGATTTCTGCATCCCCCCGACGAATAATTCTTCAATGCCCATTTCGCGGGGAATCTTCTTAAAAGGCTTCTTGGCGTAGGCGATCGAGAGCGGAACCAGGATGGCGCGAGACCACGAGGAAATCTCGTAGATATTGAACCAGAACCAGTTGGGAAAGAGAACGATCTCCGGAGGAATGGCGGGAACGGCATCGTAATCGTATTGTCCGAAGAAACAAAGATAGATCTTGGTGAATGTATTAACTTCAGTAACTCCGCCAAGTTCAAGGATTTTCCTGCGGGCGCGCTGCAGGACCGGATGATCGGCGGTGTAACCGGCGAGCTTCAGTCCGAAGTAGGCTTTCACCGAGGCGCCGACGTTTGACGGACCCCCGACATAGATGCTCCATCCACCGTCTTCATTCTGATGCCGGATAATCCAATTTGCGGCCTTACGGAAGCGTTCGGGATTGCCGGTGCCCAACAAGGTGTGCAACAGAATGTAATCTGATTCGAGTGTAGTGTCGGCCTCCAATTCGCCGCACCAATAGCCATCTTGGTGCTGCGCGGAGAAAAGAAGATTGCGAGCTGGCCTGATTGCGGCGCTTACGCGGGTGAAAAGTCCGTCGATCTTGCCGAAGCGAAGTTGTGGTTCAGAAGCCAAGTTTGCGTCGGGGGAGTTTGTATCCATCAGTTATGCTCCGTACTGCCCGAGATCCTTCGCTCCGCCTGAAGAGCGGCTGTGCGAAGGATGACACCGGAAAGACAGCTTGCGCATTATCAATCCGCAGTAACACTGGCCGGAGCGGCGGCAATGGCCTCAACAATCTCCGGCGGCAGCCCGAAGCGGACGTTTTCCGGCATGACTTCGAGTTCCTGCACATTGTCGAAACCTTTGGTAGCGAGAAAATTCACGGTTTCCTCAACCAGACACTCCGGGGCCGATGCTCCGGCGGTCAGCGCTATGGTTTTTACGTCGACCAGCCACGGGGACTCAATGTCTCGGTAGCTGTCGATAAGATGCGCGTTGGTCCCAAGATTTCGCGCCACCTCGACCAGACGATTTGAATTTGAGCTGTTTTCCGATCCGACCACCAGTAGCAGATCAGATTCCGAGGCTACCTGTTTTACCGCGACCTGGCGGTTTTCGGTGGCGTAGCAGATATCCTGCGCTGCGGGACCTTTGATGTTGGGAAATTTTTTCTTCAGCGCCGCGATGATGTCTTTGGTTTCGTCAAGGCTGAGCGTCGTCTGCGTCAGATACGCGACTCGATTGGGATCGGGGACTGACAGGACTTTCACTTGTTCGGGATTACCGACCACCTGGGTTACAAGAGGAGCTTCGCCCAGAGTTCCAACAACTTCATCGTGGTCGTGATGGCCAATCAGGATGAGCGAATAGCCTTCTTTGGCAAACTTTACAGCTTCGACGTGGACTTTGGTGACCAGAGGACAGGTGGCATCGATCACGCGGAGACCGCGGCGGGCACTGTGTTCGCGAACTTCGGGCGATACACCGTGGGCGCTGTAGATGACGCGCTCGCCGTTGGGGACTTCGTCCTCGCTGTCGACGAAGATTGCGCCCTTGCCGCGCAGTTCGTCCACGACGAAGCTGTTATGAACGATTTCCTTGCGGACGTAGATAGGGGGGCCGAAGGCTTCGAGGGCGATGCGGACAACGTCGATCGCCCGGACCACCCCGGCGCAGAAGCCGCGAGGCTTCAATAAGAGTAGTGTCTTACCTTGGCTTGGCACCATTAAGCTCCCACTAGTGAGATCATTGTCGCACCTCACGCGATGCAAAATAAGGGCGTGAAAAAGGTACGATCAGGGTACACCATTCGCCATTCTGCGGATAGTTAACAGGCTATCGGAATGCATCCAGATGGTCAACGTAAGGCGAAGAAATGGCGGGAATTAGCAGCGAAGAGGGATTGGCTGCAGCGAACGGGGGAGCTAGAGGATTGAGCCTGGCATGCTTGTTTGATCTTGGTCGAAACCAAGGTCCTTGAGTTCCTGGTCGGTCAACGGATCGAAGGCGTCGGCGGTGTAAAAAACTCTACCTTCCCAACCGCCAGGAGTCCGCCCGGTCTGCCCCGACGACGAAACAAGTCGCTTCTTCGCCTCGGCGACAGAGATCTTTTTCGCATCCTTGGACGCATCAACTAAGTGTACGCCTTATCCGTTCGCCTTAATCATCTGCTCGGCGTGCTTGCGGGAGGTGTCGGTGAGTTTGGCGCCGCTTAACATGCGGGCTATTTCTTCCGTCCGCTCTTCGCCGGAAACTAAGCGGATGGTTGTGCGGGTGCGGCCGGCGCGCTCCTTTTTCTCGATGACGTAATGATGATCGGCGAAGGTGGCGATCTGCGGGAGGTGGGTCACGCAGAGCACTTGATTTGTCCGCGACAGAAATTTCAGTTTTCTGCCCACCGCTTCGGCGGCACGTCCGCCGATGCCGGTATCGATTTCATCGAAAACCATGGTGCGCTGGGCGGCGGCACGAAGGTTACGGGATTTCGCGGGCGAGGGCGCCCGCACCACACTTCCCGCAGCGTCTTCCACGCTGACCTTCAGAGCGAGCATGACGCGCGAGAGTTCGCCTCCGGAGGCGATGTGCTCTAACTGCCGCATGGGTTCGCCGGGGTTGGTTGAGATCATGTAAACCACCTCATCAATTCCGCTCGCGGACCAGTTCCCTTCTTCTTCACTGGTTGTCATCTGAATGCGAAAGACCGACTTCATGGCCAAATCGTTGATCTCTGCCTCGACTAGTTTCTCGAGCTTGCGGGCGGCGTCTTGGCGCGTCTTTGACAATGCACGCGCCGCGCGCAAATATTCCGTGGCGGCTTTTGCCACCTCCGCGCGCAGCTCGCGCAGAATTTCATCTTTGTTTTCGATTTCCGAAAGCTTGCGGGTGACGTCGGCTCCGAAATTAATTACGTCATCCAGTGTGGGACCATATTTGCGTTTCAGGCGATCCAGCGAGGCGAGTCGGTCTTCCACTTCCGCGAGATGTTCTGGCGAGGCGTGGATTCCGCCGGCGTAATCGCGCACGGTTGCTCCCACGTCTTCCACGCTGATTCGGGCGGTTTCGAGCGCAGCCAGGGCTTCCTGAAATTTCGGCTCGAAGCGTGCGAGCTCGGCAATCTGTTTTTGCGCGGACCGCAACGACGCGGCGGTAGAAGCATCGCCTTCATAAAGCAAATCGAAGGCCTGCATGGCGGAGTTGTAGATTTTTGCGGCGTTGGCCAGAACGCGCTTCTCAGTTTCCAGACGCTCGTCTTCTCCGGATAGCAATTTCGCTTCTTCGATCTCGCGTTTTTGAAACAGCCAAAGATCGACCAGCCGCAGACGGTCCTGCTCGCCTTGCTCAAGCCCTTCGATGCGATCATGAATTCCGTTCCAGGCTTCGTAGGCAGCCATAACTAGTAGAAGTTGGCTGGCGGCGAAGGTATCCAACAATGCGAGCCGAGCCGGCGGATCGAAGGCGAGAATGGATTCGCTCTGGGCGTGGATGACTCCGAGATGCGGCGCCAGTTGCCGCAGCACGGCAACGGTTGCGGCTTGATTGTTGACGAATACGCGGCCTTTGCCTGTGGCGGCAATTTCGCGGCGGACGATCAAGGAGCCGTCTTCAGATTCATCCAATCCGTTGCGTTCCAGAGCCTGTTCGATAGTGTCTGCCGCAGGGCCCGCACATTCGAATACCGCCGATACGACCGCCCGCTCCGCACCCGAGCGAATTACCTCACTCGATGCCTTTTCGCCCAGCAACAGGGCCAGGGCATCGATGAGGATGGACTTGCCGGCGCCGGTTTCTCCGGTAAGCAGGTTCAGGCCGGAGCCAAATTCAACGGCGGCATTGTCGATGACCGCGTAATTTTCCAATCGCAGTTCAATCAGCACGGGCGATCCTACAAAGCACTTCAGGTTTTGCGCAGCATAGCATGAAAGTTGGGCGAAAATAATGAGTTAGCGTCTTCTCACGAATTCTGTATGGCGGCAGGGCTGGGATCTGCATCGTACTCGCTAGAAATGAGGGTGTGGAGTTAATCTAGAGATGGATACAGGAGGGCCTGTGCGCTGCGGACGATGCGGAAATGAGAATTCCGAGGGCAACCGCTTCTGCGGAATGTGCGGAGCGAGCCTGGTGCCGAAAACGGAGCCTGCGAACGGGCCGACGGCTGGAGGCGCCGATACGCGTCCGGAGGTCGTGGCCGCGCGTGGTTCGGGAGAAGCGCGCCTGCCGACGCGATTTGCGAACGAGGTGAATTCCGGCGCGGCTGCGCCCACAGCGACCCGTCCACCGACGGCGAATGCTACCGCTGCCGGGCAAAGTCCTCGACCGCTAGCCCCGCCCACGTCCGCTCCATCGATTTCTGGTCCCCCAAGCAACGGCAGTTCGGTGAACGGTGATCCGGTGATTAGTGGGCCATCGTTTCTCGGCTTGAACAAGCCGGCAGATGGACGGAGCGCACAAGGGCGCGCGGATTGGAGACGTGGCCCGGATTCTCACACTTCAGGCAATCTGGACTATTTGCTCGATGATGATGAAGAAGAGCCGAAGCGGGGAGTGGGCAAGCTGCTGCTGGTTTTGATCGCTCTGGCCTTGATCGGCGGATTTGGATATTTGCGCTGGA
>JBAVUV010001080.1:0-2252 GCA_049696955.1 Candidatus Sulfotelmatobacter sp.
GAGTCATGTTTTTCGTGATTTGACCGATGGGAATCTCGCTCCAGAACGGCAGCAAGACCTTCAATCGGTCGATGTGATATGGCTTCGGAGCGCTCTCGGAAAGGAAGCGGGCAGCGAGCTCGGCGAACGTCATGTCGGGCGTTGGCTGGCTCACGCCGTGTCGCTTGAGGTTGGCCTCTTCCCGATAGCGTTCGTCGATTCGTTCAGCGAGGCGGCGGTTGCCGGTCCCCGTCGATTTCATGTGCCGGACTCCGTCAACCCATACGTAAGACCAGTACACGTTTCCACGCTTCCAAAGCGTCAATGGTATTCACCTCCTTTCCGTTTTTGGTTTTCAAGAATCCACTGCACGACTTGCTTGTGGTAGAACAACAGTTTTCCCGTCGTCCCGATTCGGAAGAATGGCAGGCCTTGTCGCAAGTGCCGCTGCCTTATGGTCCAGACCGAGCAGCCAAGGAGTACCGCGACCTCGCGGATCGTCATGGGAGCGCCCAATGGATCGTCGTTCGGATGGGGCTCGCTGGGGTTAATGTCACGTTTCGCGCCGGTTGCGAAGTCATGGGTTCCATTGGCCTTTTCGCTTGATGGACCGGCATCGGCCTGTGCGTAGCATTGTGCTAGGCGGTTCGTACGGTTTTCCTGGTCATTGTTCATCGCGATGCTCCCTCCGCTTGAGAAGCCAATGGATGAAAGTGCGGAACCACTGAGGCAACATGACCCACAGAGCGCAGAGCGTTGCGATAACGAGGACGAGGAGCAAGAACAGGGCTTGGCCAGCGGGAGTCCGCAGAACCTCCAAGACGACGGCGAGCACGACGAGGGCGAACAGGATGCTAAGGAGCACCCGGAGTGCGAACGCCAGTGCCTTCCATAGGAAAGGAACTTTCGGTTGTGGGGTCGAAAGGTCACGGCTGCCGCACTGGGAGCAGACCTCGACGAACCGCCGATTCACGTGCCTACGTGGACAGAGTTTCACGTCGTAGCTGCGGCCGCACGAACTACAGAAGAATGGTTTCCCCGACGTAACCGTCCCGCAGGCGTAGCAATATTTCATAGGAGGATTTCCTCGATGAGGTTTTCTTCGATGCCCCCGCCGTCGGTGCGCCGCCAGATCGTGGCGGATGGCCCGTGCGCCCGAAATGCCGAGAGCGTGGTGAAGCGGAAGATCTTGTTCGTTATGACCGCTGCGGTCACTCGAAGTGACTCCAACCGTCGCTCGGTCGTCGTAATGACGAGCACGCGGAACTGCTTGGTGCCGAACCGCCGTTCGTAGTCGCCGGACACGGCGAAGTCGGAATACGTCCGCACCTTGTCGCGCCACACGGCCCTACGCTCGTGGCCGAGATCGACCTCGACGAAGGCGGCGACCGTCCTCAATGGGCCGCGAAGGAGGAAATACCCATCCGGGATGAGTCGGCTTCCCGGCGTGATCGGTTGGTAGAAGGCCTGCCACCGCTCAAACGATGTTCCCGCCGGGAGCAGCGGCCGGTACCGCAGGGCACAGTAGAGCTCGTTCACCGTGAACTGGTGCTCGACGAAGAAATCGGCGACAAGCGGTTCCTCTTTCCGGCGCTGGAGCCCCCGGCGCGGCACGCCGGCGAGGAGTGCCCCTTTTTGCGAAAGCGAATAGATCGCCTTCTGTCCCGCGCCGCGTGTGCCCAAGAAGAATCGTTTGAGTAGGCCCGCATCCGTGAGAGCTCGAAGCCGCCGGTTCGCGCGTGAATCCGAACCGAAACCGGCGACCGTCTTCGCCTGATCCCGATCCACGATGCGCAAGACGGTGCCAAGTTCGTGCAGCAAGTGCCGGTCCCGATCCTGGAGTACCATCCCCTTCCCTCTATTCCCAGTCATGGAGCACCTCGTCGACGGTTTTCGTGAATGTTTCCTGCCGCTCTGCGATGTCCCGATCAATGTGGGCGCGCACGCGTCCACCGGTGTATCTGGTCCGATTCAGGAGGTCGGTGTAGTCGACCTGCGGCGCTCGCACCGTCGGCACCGCGATTTCGTGCCAGCGGTCGGCTCCGCTTTTTACAATCGCGTGACGCTGCTGCAGATTCTTCAGACGTTCCGCGAGCGGCTTTCCCCCGTCGAGTGCCTGCGCAATCTGCACAGCATCGTTTGGAGAAAGCTGGAAGAAGACGTGGGTGCCCACCGACAGCAGCGCGCTGCGGAGTTCGGCGGGGAGCTGTTCCAGAAACTGGTTGGCGGAAACGATCGGCGTGTGGAACTTGCGTGCTTCGCTCAGCACCGTT
>JBAVUV010001081.1:0-5304 GCA_049696955.1 Candidatus Sulfotelmatobacter sp.
ACTCTGGTCAGCACGATTCCCCTGACGACCGCGCCCAACCAGAACCAGAATGTTCTGGCCAACGAATCCAAGGGACTGGCAAAATCCGAGCCTAAGGTAGAAGAGAAGGAACCAGACGCGATCGAGATTCAGGGCAAAAATACAAAGGTCAAGCCAAAGAAGATTTCTACCCCGACCAAGGCCAAAACGCAGCCTACGCCTGAGCCGGAGACAAATCAGGTTGCGTTCGGCGAAGGTGGTCCGGTCAGCGGTCCCTATGGATCATTCGCTGCCGGAGGGGCGAAAGGCGGCTTCGGCGTCACTGGCGGTGGCGGCGACTTCGGCACCAAGTATGGCTGGTATGTTCAGGTGATCCAGCGGAAGGTTTCGGAGAACTGGCTGAAGTACGAGGTTGATCCCAGCATTACCAGTGCCCAGCGCGTCTACATCACCTTTGACGTGGCCCGCGATGGTCATCCCTATAACGTGCAGGTTGAGCAGTCCAGCGGCGTGCCGTCGCTCGATGTTTCCGCCACTCGCGCGCTGCAGCGTATCGACACATTTGGTCCGCTGCCGCCCGATTACAGCGGCAGCAAAATCTCAGTAGAATATTGGTTCGATTACAGCAAAAAATAAAATTGCGCGAGCATGTACTTGATGATTCTTTAGGTTCCAAATTCTCGATTATGATCGTTCGTAACTTGCCAATGAGAACATATCGGTCTACGATACTGTCGTTCGGGGGATACTTTTGTCATCGCCCGCGCGACGCTTCCAAACGGATGGACGATAGAAGCAGACCATTCCCGTACTCTGCCGCAGCTGGCGTTCGCCTGTTGAGCGGCTGCGGTTTCTTGCTCCTGCTCGCTTCGCTTCTCTCTTCCCTTTCGTTCGCCCAGGATTGGGTTCGCACCGGCTCCGGTCTGGGAGTTGAAAAAGTGCGACTCGCCGTTCCCGACTTCAAACCCGCCAACGCCGATCCGCAGAACACTGCTCTGCTGAAGACGTTCAACGATACGTTCTGGAACGACCTCGACAACTCCGGCGTCGTCGAACTGATTTCGAAAAGCTTTTATCCTTTGCAAGTGCCGGGCAATCCGCCCGAAGTCACTTTCGGAATTTGGAACTCTCCTCCGCCCAATGCCGCCATGCTTGCCTTCGGCAACCTCGGCGTCGCCGCAGGCAAGGTCGTGGTACAAGGCTGGCTTTACGACGTAAAAAACACCGCATCGCCGCTGGTCTTAGGAAAGCAATACACCGACGTGGCGACGGATGACGCAACCCGCCTGATTGCACATAAATTTGCTGACGAGATTATTTTGCGTCTCGGCGGCGGCGTTCCCGGCATCGCTGAAAGCAAAATCTATTTCGTCAGCGATCGCTCCGGACACAAAGAAATCTGGGTGATGGATTACGACGGCAGCAACCAGCGCCAGCTCACCCATCAAGGCTCGATTTCGCTTTCGCCGCGAATCTCTCCCGACGGTTCCCGCCTCGCCTTCAGCTCGCTGACCAAGTCTGGCTGGGAAATCCTCATGTACTCCACGGAGCTGAACCGTCTTGTGAGCTTCCCGCACTTCGGCGGAACCAACCTTGCGCCATCATGGTCTCCCGACGGGACGCGCCTCGGATTCTCCTCCTCGCGCAACGGCCATTCAGAAATTTACGTTTGCGACTCCACCGGCGGCAGTCTGCACGCCATGACCACAGGCAGAGGCCCTGATGTTTCTCCCTCGTGGAATCGGAAAACCGGGGCCCAGATTGCTTTCGTCAGCGGCAGCACGGGTTTGCCGCAGGTCTATACGATGGAGGCCGATGGCACGAATCAGCAACGCATGACAGACCAGGGCTACGCCGTCTCGCCCAACTGGTCGCCGAATGGCCAGTTCCTCACCCTTGCATGGATCCGCAAGTATGGCCCGGGCGAGCCCGGCTCTTCCGACATTTATCTGATGGATATCGCCAGTAAACAGTGGGTTCAGCTCACCCACGATGGCGGCCGTAACGATTATCCGTGGTGGTCGCCGGATAACCGGCATATCGTGTTTCAGTCCAGCCGCTCGGGGAAAGAAGAGATCTGGGAGATGCTGGCCGACGGCACCAAGCTTCATCAACTGACTTTTACGGGACGTAATTCGCAACCGAACTGGAGTTGGAAATAAATTCACTTCGTCTGGACTCGAATTAATTCTGAGTTCGCAGGAGGACTATCTTGAACAGCAGCAACGGAAAAAAGATCAACATGAAGCAGCACACACTCAAATCTGTATCAACCGCCTTCGCACTGGGCGCTCTTCTTTTGCTCGGCGCTTGCCATAAGAAAGCGGCTCCTCCGCCACCCCCGCCGCCTCCGCCTGCACCGGCGCCCACCGCTTCCGTTTCTGTGAGCCCGGATACGATTCAGCAGGGACAATCCGCGACACTCAGCTGGCAGACTTCCAACGCCACTGACGTTTCTATCGATGGCATCGGCGCAGTACAGCCTAGCGGATCGCAGCAGGTCACTCCCAACGATTCGACAACGTATCACCTCACTGCCAAGGGTCCCGGTGGAACGCAGGATGCCACAACGCGCCTCACCGTCACGCCTCCGACCGCGGCCGCTCCTCCAGCGCCGTCCCCTTCGGAAGAGGATCTCTTCGGCCAGAATGTCAAGGATGTCTATTTCGAGTACGACAAGTCTGACATTCGTCCCGATCAGCAGTCGGCCATCCAAGCCGATATCCTGTTCCTGAATCAGCATCCCGAGATCAACTTCACGATCGAGGGACACTGCGATTCCCGCGGATCCACCGAGTACAATCTGGCCCTTGGCGATCAGCGCGCATCTTCCGTAAAGAACGCGTTGGTTGCAGGTGGAATCGGCGCCAACCGCATCAAGACCATCAGCTATGGCAAAGAAAAGCCGTTCTGCATGGAAGAAAACGAAGCCTGCTGGCAGCAGAACCGCCGCGGTCACTTTGTGTATCAGAAGTAGTTAATGTCTGCGCCCTGCCTGGGGCGTCGCTTCGGCGACGCCCCAGACGTGTGTTTCCCTTGGACTCTGTCGCTGACCGCTGCTCCCGGCCATGCCCTGGAAAACCACCTATGCCCTTCCGGGTTCCTTACCCAAATCTTAACAACCTACAGTGGATCTAATCCGTCTAAAATAGATCGTAGGAAACTCGCGCTTATGAAACCAAAAATCCGCTCCTTTCGACTTGCTCTGATCGCAACGCTCTGCCTCGCCGCCATGCCGGCCTTTGGCGTTAATAAAGAGACCATTCAGTTGCAAACCCAGGTGCAGCAACTGCAAGAGCAGATGACCGCCATGCAGCGCAGCTTCGACGAGCGCATGGGCGTTATGAATAATCTTGTCGAACGCGACAGCGATGCGGTGAATAAAGTAGCCGCCGCCGTCACGGCGCTGCAAACTACGTTGCTGAAGCAACAGGGCGATTCGTCCTCGCACGTGGACCAACTCTCAGGACAGATCCAGGCGCTTAACGACAGTCTCGACGAACTCAAGGCCCGGCTCGCCAAGGTCAGCAAACAACTGGAAGACATGCAGGCATCGCAGCAAAGCGCGGCCGCCACCACCGCCCAGCAACAGGCACAACAGCAAGCTCTAGCCCAGGCCCCACCGCCCGACGTCCTCTATAACAACGCTCTGCGGGATTACAACGGCGCCAAAAACGATCTTGCCATCCAGGAATTTTCCGACTACATCAAGTTTTATCCCAACACTGATCTCGCTGGAAATTGCTACTTTTATCTGGGCGAGATTCAGTTCCGGCAGGGGAATTATCAGCAGGCGGCGCAGAGCTACGATCAGGTCCTGCAGAATTTTCCTACTGGAACAAAGGCCGCATCAGCACAGCTGAAGAAGGGTTTCGCGCTGATCGAACTGGGTAAGCAGGAAGATGGAGTCACCGAACTCCGCCACGTAATCCAGCGCTACCCGCGCTCCCCCGAAGCTTTGCAGGCTCGCGAGCGTCTGCGCAAGCTCGGAGTTGCATCCAACGCTCGTCCCGGCGAATGATTCCAGTGAAGTGTTCTCGGCGTTCGCCGCACAGCTCTGAAGCTCTGTATGACCGGAGTTGGATATGACCAAAATTTCTGACAATGATCCTGACCGCGCAAAAGGCGCGACAGAAGGCGAGCAACACCATCATGACGGCAACGCCGGACTTGCCGAACAGCTTGGGCACCGCGACCAGGATCCAATCCTGAAAGATGCCGATACTGACTTCCCCGAACCCGGTAACAACGCCGAACACTCCAGCGGTCGCCCTCAGGCAGCAGGCAAGAAGCGCAAACCCAAAGTAGCGTGAACCGCCGGACAGAACCAAAGTTTTACCCTGAGTTCCCTGTGCCCCACTGTGCTTAAGGTTTTTTGTTCAGGACGGATTCCACCAAAACATTCTCGACCGTCGCCCAAGCCCTCGACCTCGGATCCACGATCTCGAAATGTCCCGCGTCTGGAATCATCTTCAGCCGCGCGTCTTCTTTAGCCTTTAACTTGGCGCTCACATAATCCTTGCTGAGTGTTGGCGGCACGGTATCATCCGCGACACCGTGGATTACGCACTGACGGGTTCGAATCGCCAGCTTCATCGGGTCGGCCTCGCGATAGTGATCCGCAACCTCGTTTGGCGTTCCCCCGAGAAATTCCACCACGGCATTGTTACTCAGATGCAATTCAAACGCGCGCTGCAGATCGATTACCCCAGCCAAAGAAATCGCGCCGGCGAGTCCGGCCTCATGTGCAGCCAGGCAAAGCGCAAGCTGCGCCCCCGCCGAATGTCCCAGTACGATTACCTTTTGCGCATCGAAACCGTATTGCTGCGCTTTCTGTATTAACCATTGATATCCGGAACGAATATCCGAAAACGTTCCGGGCCATCCCCCAGCCGCGTTTCCCACGCGTCGATATTCCACATTCGCGGTCGCAATACCGGTAGCCGTTAAGGCCGCGCATAAATGGCCCAAATATTCCAGATCATATTGCGCCCGCCAATACCCGCCATGAATACAAATCGCAAGTGGATGCAGTCCCTTCGACTTCGGAATCCGCAAATCCACAAACTGATTTTGGTCACTGCCGTAAGTCACCCGGGCATCAGCCTTCGGCGCCGGTAAACTCAAAATGTCATCGCTCAATGAGGTTTACCCCGTGTCCCCCGTGGCCTCTGTGTTTAAGTTCTTGATCGTGATCTCTTGAAACTCAGCACGAAATCTCTTGAAAAAGTTTCTACACTACTCGTATCGCAGAGCCTCAATCGGATCGAGTCTCGCAGCTCTCATCGCCGGAACCATTCCACTCACCACTCCCACGACGGCCAG
>JBAVUV010001082.1:0-1638 GCA_049696955.1 Candidatus Sulfotelmatobacter sp.
CGGGGCGGATCTGGCTACGGCAAACGCGCAGGTGACTGCTGTATCGCAAACCATCCTGCGACAACTGCCGCCGGGCACTTTGCCCCCGCTGATCATCAACTACAGCGCTTCGAGCGTGCCGATTCTCCAATTGGGCATATCGGGACAGGGCCTTTCCGAGCAGCAGTTGAACGATCTCTCCCAGAATTTTCTTAGGCCGCAACTGGTTACCGTCCCGGGTGCCGTGATCCCTTACTCGTACGGCGGCAAACAACGGCAGGTCATGATCGACTTGAATGAGTCGTTGATTCAGTCGAAGGGTTTGTCTCCACAAGACATTCTCAGTGCCGTACAGCAGCAAAATCTGATCTCGCCTTCGGGAACCGCTAAAATTGGCCCCTTCGAGTACGACGTTCGCGCGAACTTCAGTCCGAAAACGGTCCCGGAGTTAAACGATCTGCCGGTCAAGGTGGTTGGCGATTCCACCATCTATCTTCGAGACGTAGCTAATGTGCGCGACGCCTTTGCTCCGCAGACCAACATAGTCCGCCAAGATGGCCATCGCGCCGCATTGGTCACCATTCTCAAGGCTGGCAGCGCTTCCACCATCGACGTTGTGAAAGGCATTCGCGACCTCCTTCCACGGGTCGCTCAGACACTCCCGCCGGAGTTGAAAATTGTGCCACTTGCCGATCAGTCCATCTTCGTTCGCAGCGCGGTGAGTGGTGTGATCCGCGAAGCGGTGATCGCGGCGTGCCTCACCGGATTGATGATTCTGCTGTTCCTGGGAAGCTGGCGAAGCACATTGATTATCGCGGTGTCCATTCCTTTGTCTATCTTGACCTCGGTCATGATCCTCAGCTTTCTTGGCGAAACCATCAACATCATGACCCTGGGTGGACTGGCTTTGGCCGTCGGCATCCTGGTGGACGACGCTACGGTGGAAGTGGAGAACATCAACCGAAATAAGGAGGCAGAACCGGACAAGAGCATGTACGACGTTGTCTTGGATAGCGCTTCGCAAATCGCCGTGCCTGCCATCGTATCCACGCTATGTATCTGTATCGTGTTCTTGCCAATGTTCCTGCTGGGCGGAGTGTCCCGCTATTTGTTTGTGCCGCTCGCCGAGGCCGTTGTGTTCGCGATGCTCGCCTCGTACTTTCTCTCGCGAACGGTGGTTCCTACGATGGCAATGTATCTGCTGAAAGGGAAAGAAGACCACGCGGGGAAGTCACGGAATCCTCTGGTGCAACTTCAGCGGGCATTCGAACGGAAATTTGAGCAATTCCGGAATGGCTATCGCGCCTTGCTGACGGCGCTTGTCCAGCGCCGAGTGGTTTTTATCCCCGGCGTTCTTCTTGGCTGTATCGCGGTGTTCCTCCTGGTGCCATTCCTCGGTCAGGATTTCTTCCCGAGCAGCGACAACGGTCAATTTATACTCCATGTGCGCGCCAAGAGCGGCACCCGAATCGAGGAGACGGCGAAGATTTGCGACCTCGTCGAGGGCTCCATCCGGCGAGAAGTTCCCCCCGAGGAAACCGACAATATTCTGGACAATATCGGGTTGCCGTACAGCAGCATCAATTACATGCACTCCACATCCGGCCTCATCGGAGCTTGCGGCGGCGACATCCAACACGCATGTGGATTCGATCGAAA
>JBAVUV010001083.1:0-3135 GCA_049696955.1 Candidatus Sulfotelmatobacter sp.
AGCGGACGGTCTCAAGTGCGAGCGTTGCTGGAATTATTCGACGCACGTGGGCGAAGATAAGAACTATCCGACGGTGTGCGAACGCTGCAGCGCTGTGTTGAAGGAGATCGGTGGCGATCGTTGAAAGTTTTGAAACCTCGCAGTGTGGGCGCGGGAGGGGATGTCAAAATCCCCACCCTGCGCAAGAACGCGCAAGGGTGGGGCACCCGGCGGTGCCTAGTCGCTTAAGATTGAACGAATTGTGAATTGGCGAAAGCTGCGAACGTTTATGCTTACAGTTTTGTTTCTGTGCCTGATCCCCGCCACGCGCTACTACCAGATCGACGTACCGCTCATACGGTTCTTGAAAGGCCCGCTGGCGGTGGATCCTCTTTCGCTGCACCTCGCAGGCGAGTTCGTGGAGAGCAATCTGGGAACCGAGCAAGGATCCGACGGCTCGGTGACGGTGCGCATGATAGCGCAGCAATACTTGTTTGTCCCCCACTGCATTCTGGTTCCCGCCGGAGTTCCGATTCATCTGCGCATCACGAGTGCCGACGTGGTTCACTCGTTGAATTTCATTGGCACGAAATATAACGTGAAGGTTCTTCCGGGCACGATCAGCGAGGCGCAACTGCAGTTTCCGAACGCTGGCGAGTTCAAGACCGCTTGTACCGAATTCTGCGGGGCCGGACATTATGCCATGCGATCCAAACTAAAAGTAGTGCCGCGCGATCAATTCCCGGTTTTGCGCGCGGGGGAGAGAGGAAGCTGTGCGGCGCAATAAAGGGCGAGGCATGAGTGGCTGGGGAATGGTGTGGATCGCGGCCGCTCTGTTTGCGGCGGGTTCGCTGCTGGGGGTGGCGAGTGACAACCCGCCCGCGCGGATTCCTTCGTATGTGTCTTGGACGCCGGAAACTATTGCCGCGGCTTCCGCGGGAGACGCTTTTCGTGGAATGCTGCTGGCCAGGCGCTGCGAACACTGCCACGGCGCCGAGGGCTTCAGCGCCGTGGGTATGACTCCGAATCTTGCCGGCATGGATCGGCTGGCGGTGTGGAAAGAGTTGCAGGATTTTCGCAGTGGCAAGCGAAAATCGCGAGTGATGGAACCGATTGCGGGTTCGCTTTCGTCGCGCGATGTGGCCGATGTGGTTGCTTATTATGGGAAGTTGCCCGTGTTTGAAGATCTGCAAGATAATCGAAATTTTCCGCAGCCGCGGCCTGATCCGACTCGCGCAGGCGTGGCATCTCATCTGGTCTCTTTTGGAGATGGCGAGCGTGGCATTCCACCCTGCCAATCATGTCATGGGCCCGTTGCCTACAAGATCGGAGTTCCAACCCTGGCCGACCAGAACGCTGACTATGTTCTGACCCAGCTCGAAGCATTTGCGAATGGGGCTCGTGCCAACGACATCAACTTGCAGATGCGAACGATTTCTTCTCTTCTTACCGATGAGGAAAGACACGCGCTTGCGGAGTATTACGGCTCCGGTCTTGGGTTGGAGCCGGGAAGCTCCCGGTAATCTTTAGGGCGAGCGCTGCGTACCTCGAGGTTTCCGTCGTCCTTGCCCGAATAAGCTATCCCCGGTACCAAACGGATTACTTGTGTCGCCAGCAACCGTGAAATAGACTTTCATGCTAATGGGTAAGACCAGCGGTTAGCGACTTCTTGCGAGCCACTGTAGGCGCTATTTTGATGAATCTGATGAAGTTCTCCGACAGTTTCGTCGAAAAGGCAAAACGCAAAACGAAAGTAATAGTGTGCACCGGTTTGCAGTATCCCAGTGGAGAAGTGGTAGAGACA
The DNA here is from genome assembly GCA_049696955.1 of Candidatus Sulfotelmatobacter sp. Lineage (GTDB taxonomy): Bacteria > Acidobacteriota > Terriglobia > Terriglobales > Acidobacteriaceae > Sulfotelmatobacter. Next base: position 1,784 of record JBAVUV010001083.1, read on the forward strand.
CCCGACTAACATGCCTGTAATCAGCGAGTTGTTAATCCACAGGGTTTGGCACACGGGGTGCACATTAGAGGCTGGGTGCAGTGGACTCCTGCCCCCTGGAGGGGTTTCGACCTCCATAGCGGCTACTTCGGGTTTACACAGGTTCAGGAGGAAAGACGTTTATGAAGCGGATTGTTTTGATGACTTTACTGGCGATGGCACTACCGATGGCGATGTTTGCCAGTTCATCGGTTGACTTTACCAATGACGGCGGCGTTCTTTCGGGCAGTACGGCGGGGCTGACCCTTAGCGGTTCTGAGCTGATTGCCGCAAACGGTCTGGGCGGTCTGGGCCTGGTTACGGGCGGCTTGGGAAGCGTAAGCTTTTCCACCGGCGCACTGCTCTCAGGCGGAACCACTGCTCTGCAGATGGGCGGCAGCTTCGCTGGCAACGGCGCCTTTGACATCACTGGCAACGGGACCGACGGCATTCCAACGGGCACGATTTTTGACGGGTCGTTCAATGGCCCGGTGACGTGGACGTTGATAACGCTGGCCAACGGAACTCACAATTACACCCTTACGGGAAGCATCAAGGGCACATGGTATAACGGCGCGACCGTGAATGGCGCAACCGTTCAGCTGACGATCAACACGGGCAAAGGCTACTTCAGCGGAAGCACGATGATCTCCAGCGGCGATACCAACATCAGTACCGTTCCAGAGCCGGGCACACTCGGATTGCTGGGAACCGGATTGATTGGTTTGGCTGGGGCATTGCGGCGCAAGCTGAAAGCGTAATACGTTTCAAATCCGCCTCACGAAAGCCTCGCGTTCCGCGGGGCTTTCGCTTTGTTATTTGCATTGTGCCTTCCGCGGCGCGACTTCACGCGTAAAGCTGCAATTCCCTTCCGGATTCGCTTCCCGAAAAAACTTCAATTACCCCAGTAACCCGCATTGGGGGATTACCGTTGACGCTGGCGAGTGCGCGTCTTTACATTCGCCACAGGGGGTCGTATGAAAGATATTCATGAGGTGTTGCGGCAGAAGCAGACCAGGTACGCGCAACTGGGCAAACAGATTGAAATGCTCCAGCAGGCGGCGGAGAAGCTCCGGGAGGTGGCTCCCTTGCTCGCAGAGAACGACGATGAAGATAACGCAGTATTGATGGAAGTGGACGAAGCGCCCGGCTCCGACGCATCGGCGGCAAAAGCGGCTGCGGCAGGATCGGGAGGAACGGCCAAGGCAGCGCGTCCGACGGCACCTCGTTGGCCATAATTCGGGGCCGTGATCTCGCCTGACTTAGGCGGGGATTCCACTTTATGACTCTTCTGGCACTATTGATTTCCACTGATGATTCCGCTTGCGAGGTCC
>JBAVUV010001084.1:0-13642 GCA_049696955.1 Candidatus Sulfotelmatobacter sp.
ATCGTGGGTCAGCATGAAGGCTTCATTAAGATAATTTCCGACGCAGATTACGGAGAGATTCTCGGCGTCCACATTATCGGTCCGCAGGCGACCGAGCTTATCGCCGAAGCGGTTGCGGCCATGGAACTCGAAGCGACTGTCGAAGACTTGATGTGGACCATCCATGCCCATCCGACTCTAGCCGAAGCCATGCTGGATGCATCGAATAGCGTGTATGGAATGGCGATCAACGCGTAATTAGATTGCCAATTGTCGATTTCCAATTGCCGATTGCCTGGACGGCTTTTCGGGAGTTCCAATTGGAAGTCGGAAATTGGCAATCGAAAGTTGAACTCATTGATCTCGGTCGTCCAACTCGGCACCATTGACTACGCCACCGGCCTGCGCTTGCAGCAGCAGTTGGTTGAACTGCGGAAGGCGGGGAAGATCGGCGATGTGTTGTTGCTGCTGGAGCACTCCCCTGTTATTACTCTCGGGCGCAATGCGAAAGCTGCCAATGTGATCGCATCGCCCGAACTCCTGGCCCAGCGCGGGGTAGAGCTCTGCGAGTGCGACCGCGGCGGCGACGTCACATTTCACGGCCCCGGCCAAATCGTCGGCTACCCGATCTTCGATCTGCGAGGATTCGCCTCACCTGACGGCAAGCGTAAAACTCTCGGCGCCGTGGAATTCGTGCGGCGGCTGGAAGAGGTCCTAATTCGCACCTGCGCGGACCTCGTCATCCCTGCAAAACGCATCGCCGGTCTCACCGGAGTTTGGACAAACTATGATCTCGACACGACCCATGTGGGGGCGGCCGCCTCGGCTGTCCAGCGAAGCGAAGCGAGCAAGCCGAAGGAAACAGCCGAAGCCAAGCTCGCTGCCATCGGCGTTCACATCTCCCGCTTCGTCACCTCGCATGGCTTCGCCCTCAACGTAAACACCGACCTCAGTTTCTTCAACCTGATCATCCCTTGCGGCATCACGTCGAAGCCGGTGACGTCGATGCAGCAAGAACTCGGGCGTGAGCTAGACCTCAATGCCGTCGCCGAATCTATCTCGCGCAACTTCGGAGTCGTGTTTTCCAGTCAAATGCTGTGGGTCGAAACGCTGGATGCGCTCCTCGGTCGCACGGTCGGCGTCCCCGCGCGACCGCCAAACGAACTTCGTAAGCTTCACCGGCAAGATGACACCGCCTGGGCGTGAACTCGTCGGAGAAGCCATTTAATTTGAGGTTTTGTTTTCAGGGTCCGCCTCCGCGCGGATGCGCGATAGAGGATCACAATGGAGACAGCGCGAAAAATCATCACCTACGTTGCTACGAGCGCTGATGGCTATATCGCTCGTCCAGATGGCGATGTGGAATGGCTCAATCGGCTCCCTCCCACCGTCGACCACGGCATGGGCAAGTTCTATCCCACAATCGACACCATCTTGTGGGGACGCAAGACTTACGACTGGGCACTGGCCTATCACAGGAAGGCGGGAACTCAGGACAGCATCTTCGATAAGAGTGTCACAAACTACGTGTTCTCGCGAAAGCCTCCTCAATAAAAGATACCGGATGCCGAGTTTGTGTCCGAGCCCGTAAAATCTTTCGCACAAAAACTGCGCTCAAGGCCCGGCAAACATATCTGGATGATGGGCGGCGGAGAACTGATCGCCTCGTTCCTGGACGCTGGCGAGATCGACGAATTCGACATTCACGTCATCCCAGTCTTCATCGGCGAAGGAATCCCGCTGATCGCACCGGGGCGCCGCGACGTCCTCCTGGGCCTGCTCTCCGCGCAAGAACATCCCGACGGAGTCGTTCGCCTGCGCTACCAGGTCAAACGGTAAAGCAGGACTGGCCCAACTCTCATCACTCGCGATACCATCAAAAGACACGTGGCTCCTATGGCAATCAAGAAGAAGAGATCGAATGGCGGGTCCAGCGGCAACGGGCATCGCCCTCGAAACGGCGCCTCGCGCTCTATGGCGAAACCGCCAGCGAACCGCGAACTTCGCACCTACTCCATCCCCGATACGCGCTTGGAACATCCCGATTTTTCGGTTACGCAGCGCGCAGAAAAAGACAAAGACGGCACGGAACACGTCCGCTACGAAGTCACAGGCAATTTGGACGCGCCCGTGCCGCCGATTCGCGACTCGAAATATTTGAGCAAGCAACAATGCATCGAGATCTACCGTTACATGCTGCTCAACCGCAAAATGGAGATCGGGCTCGAAAATCTTTACAAGCAAGGCAAGGTGGTGGGTGGAGTTTATTTTGGTCTGGGCCAGGAAGCTTGTTCCTGCGCTTCCGCTTACGCGCTCGATAAGGATGACTGGTTCGCGCCGATGATTCGTAATCAGGGCGCTCTGCTGGTGCGCGGCTTTCGCGCCTCGGACACCATGATGCAGTACATGGCGAAAGCCGATTCGCCCACTAAAGGCCGCGACGGCACCTCGCACTTCGGCGACATCGAAAAGCGCAACATGGTCTCGCCCATCTCCATGCTCGGCGATCTCATCCCGGTTCTCTCCGGTGTCGCGCTGGGCGCGCGTTTGCAGGGACGGAACATTGCAGCTCTCACTTGGATCGGCGATGGCGGCCAATCCACAGGAGTGACTTACGAAGGCATCAATTTCGCCGCCGTGCAGAATCTCGGGCTTGTACTTATTGTGGAGAGCAATCTCTGGGCTTACTCCACGCCTTCGGAGATGCAATACCGTGTAAGAGACTTGGCCGAACGCTCGATCGGATATGGTATCCCTGGAGTGATCGTCGACGGCACCGACGCCTGCCAGGTTTACGACGCGGCCCGCGACGCCGTCGAACGCGCCCACCGCGGCGAAGGCCCCACCATGATCGAAGCCAAAATGATGCGCATGAAAGGACATGCCATTCACGACGCCGCAGCCTATGTGCCGAAGCCGATGTTCGAGTTCTGGAAGAAGCGCGACCCCATCGCGCGGTTTGAGAATTATCTGGTGAAAGATAAAAAGTGGCTGACGGCGAAAGAGAACGCAGAATTAATTGCTGATGTCGAACGGGTAATCGAAGCTGAGCGTGAGATCGCGGTGAACTCACCAATGCCTACGCCAGAGTCAGCTGAGGGCGGCGTCTTCTGTGAAGAGGGCTGCCATGAGATCAAGCCCAAGTATGGAGTGCCGAAAGTGAAGAAGGGAACTGGTGGAATCAAGGAGACCGAAGCGGCCGTACACTTGAAATGAAAATGTTCGTACGCTTCGCACAGCGTCTCACATGGACTAAAGATGAATGAATTCTTTGTCGAGGCTCTTTATCGATAAACTTCTCGCCGATGCCCAATTCTTACGATGACAATCACGATCCGTTTCCCGTCGATACGATATATCACGCGATAATCGCCGAGGCGAATCCGAAAATGGTCAGGTTGTGCTTTGAGCTTTTTGCTTCCTGGCGGAAACGGGTCTTCGCAGAGCGCGGTAACTTTCTCGGTGATGCGCCGTTGAAGTTGCTTGTCGAGTTCCCGGAACTCGCGGATGGCGGACGCCGTGAATTCAAGAACATAGCGCATGGGCGCTCGAAGGGACTACAGGCCCAGATCCTTCTTTACTTTTGTCCAGGGAATCGTCGGCTCGTTCAGCCGTTTGCGTGCTTCCCGAACGTCGATACGATCCTCCAGTTGCTCAAGAAGGTTGTAGTCCTCGATCGGGACAATTGCAGCCACTGCCTTTTTCCCACGATGAATGATTACTCTCTCCCGCCCGAACGCCGCACGGTTTAGAATGTCTGAGAAGTTCTGCCGCGCTTCGCTGGCGGTAAGCTTGTCGAGCATTTCAGGCCTCCCTGTTGCTTATTGTACGCAATGTAATATAGTAACATTGCGTACAATTTGTAACAAGCGAAATCACAAGGCAGCCTAGCCCTATGCAGCTAACCTACCTCGAAGCCATACGTCAGGGAATCTGGGAAGAAATGGACCGCGATCCGACCGTCTTCTGCCTCGGCGAAGACATCGGCATTTACGGCGGTGCCTTTAAAGTCACCGATGGTTTCATCGACCGCTTCGGCCCAGAGCGCGTGATCGACACCCCTATCGCCGAGTCTGCCATCGTGGGTGCGGCTTTCGGAGCATCGCTCACCGGCATGCGTCCGGTGGCCGAGTTCCAGTTTATGGACTTCATCGGCTGCGCTTTCAACCAGATTTCGAACATGGTTGCGAAGACGCATTATCTCTGGGGCGCGCCCGCTCCGCTCGTCCTGCGTGGCCCCAGCGGCGGATACGTTCATGGTGGCCCGTTCCACTCGCAGAATCCAGAGATGTGGTTCGTTCACAATCCTGGCCTCAAAGTGATTTGCCCGGCAACACCCTACGACGCCAAGGGCCTGATCAAGGCTGCTATCCGCGACAACAATCCGTGCATTTTTTTCGAACACAAATATCTTTATCGCCGAATTAAGGGTGAAGTGCCGGCGGACGATTATGTCGTTCCCATCGGCAAAGCTAACATCGTCCGCGAAGGTCGCGATCTCAGCATCATTACTTATGCCGCGATGGTTCATACCGCGTTAGAGGCTGCCGAGGTTCTGAAGAACGACGGGATCGATCTTGAGATCCTCGACCTGCGTACCGTCTCGCCACTGGACCGCGACGCCATCGCGCAAACTGTAAAGAAGACGAACAAAGTGATTATCCTGCACGAGCACTCGCGTACTGGAGGATTGGCCGGTGAAATCGCCGCCATCATCAACGAGGAGGCCTTCGATGATCTTGATGGACCCATCGTCCGCATTGCGGGCCTGGATTCCGCGATCCCTTTTTCTCCGCCGCAGGAGGAACACTACCTGCCTCAGATGAGTGACGTGTTGCGCGAAGCCCGCAAGCTGAAAGCGTATTGAACTCAAACGAAGCCAACACAGATAGCCGCTCTGCAGAGCGGACGGCACGGCCATCCGCAAAGCGTAGCGTACGGTCGCACACGACTAGCGCCAACCCTACCGCTTCTGCCACAATAGTCGATTCCCGGAGGGGACCATGGGTAAATTCGTTCTCGGTGTCATCATTACTCTTCTCGTACTAATCCTTGGCGTGCTAGGTTTCGCGATGCTCGGGTTTTTCCCTACGCAGGCTAACGTTGCGCCACCGCGATGGGAGCGCCACTTGGCTAACACGGCCACCGATGCGTCGATGGAGCGGCACGCTCCTCACGTCACCAACCCCGTCCCGCCCAACGACCAGAGCCTTGAAGACGGCATGAAGCTTTACAGCATGAACTGCGCTCTCTGCCACGGCGACCTCGATCGCAAGCCCTCCTCGCTGGCTCAATCCTTCTACCCACCCGCTCCCAATCTGGTTTCCGATCCGCCCGACGATCCGGAGTGGCACACCTTTTACACCATCCGTACCGGCGTCCGTTACACCGCCATGCCTGCGTGGGACAAAACTTTGAGCGAGCAGGACATCTGGAAGATCACCGGCCTCCTTTCACACATGGATAAGCTGCCGCCGGCGGTTCAGGATTACTGGAAAACCAACTTCGGCGTAGCCGCACCGGGGGGGCGAGGATGAGAAAAAGTAAGTCACAGCAACGGCCGATGCGTTTCTAAAATCGACAATACTAACTTTCGACTTCTGTTGACAGGGTTCGGGGAACGCGCAATACTTCCGCACTGGCGCGCCGCCCAGTCTACCCTTGCTTGCCAAGACGGACGTGCCTTTTGCCACTTTCCAGGAGGATTTCGCATGGCCCGCACCGCCCGCTTGGCACGGAATATTTTTCCGCTGCTATTGCTGATTGCAGTCTTCGTCCCCTTTGCTTCGGCCTCTGGCCCCTATGTGATCGGTTCAGCGAACACGGTGACTGCCGATCCCACCGTGCCGCGGCCTTCGACTAAGCCTTGTGTTGTGCAGCTATTCAGTGGTGCATCGTTCTACGATTTCAACGTCGAAAACTTTACTTATACCCCGCCGTCCGATTGTCCGGGCCCGTGGGCGAAGGTTGTGCTCGAGGCGGATATCAACCTGAATGCCGGCATCCAGTACGATCGCACCGCCAATTTCTGGCTGGGCCCGGTAAATATTTATTTCGGTACCACCGCCGAACCTTCGCCAAACGAAGGTCCATCATGGCATATCGAAAACGATCTTACCGATTACAGTTCGATCTTCTACGCTGCGCAAACCGGTCAAGCCAACATCGGCAATACCTTGTGTTGCGGGTTGACTTCGACTATCTATGCGTCCGCGTCGCTCGAGTTCTATCCGATTCCCAAGGGACAGACGGCTCCCGTTTCTGCAAACGTGGTGCTGCCACTGTCGGCGGGACCTTCAGGCGGGACGGTCGGTCTAGGCTCAACCTCCAGCACGCTTTCCGGCACTTTCAGCATGCCTACGAACGTGCAGACCGCTTATCTTGATGTTTACGCGCAGAGCCAATCCGGAGATGAGTTCTGGTATACCTGCGTGCCCAACGACGTTGCATCGGAACTGGAAAGCTGCAGCAATACGGGGTTTCGCGAAACCGAAATCACAATCGACGGCCAACCAGCCGGGGTGGCGCCAGTCTTCCCCTGGATTTATACCGGTGGTATCGATCCTTACCTTTGGTTCCCGATTCCCGGCGTGCAGACTTTGAACTTCACTCCGTATCGCGTGAACTTGACGCCGTTTGCGGGAGTGCTGAGCAATGGCCAGCCGCACACCGTCTCCCTCAGCGTGTACAACGCCAACAATTATTTCTCAGCCACGGCATCCCTTTTGCTTTATCTGGATCCGGGCAGCGCCGAAACCAGCGGTGCGATAACTCAAAATACCCTGACCGGGCCGTCTCCGGTGGTCACCGAGAAACTCAATGTGCAGCCAACCTCTATCAAGGGCACGGTCGACGTTACTTCCCGACGCAGCTTCGTGATTTCGGGCTACGTGAATACTTCACACGGCAAAGTGACGACCAAGGTTTCGCAAACGGTAGGCTTTTATAATGATCAGGATTTCAACATCACTGGAAACCAGTACGTCCAGGATATTGTGCAAAATACCACGATCAATTCAAACACAACGGTATCGCAGGTGGGCTCACCCGCCACGGTTTACAATCAGAATTACACTTTCCCGTTGACGGTTAACATCTCGGAAGTGTTCCTCTCCAACGGCAACATTAACCAAAAAACCAACGCCAAACAGACTTACCAGCAGACCGATACCACCACCCAGGGCGGTGACGTGACGTATTTCAGCTCTCTTGAAAACGCCGGCCAACACCTGGATACGCTCGAGTTTGATTCCTCGTTTGATTTACTTGGCAACAGCGGCCAATCCAGCGCGCAGCAGTACAACTACTTTGACTCAACCGGTGCGGCTTACGATTGCGCCATCGCAGCCGCTTCCAATGTACTCACAGCCTACAGTCCGGGATGCAAGCAATAGGTAACGGCCGCAACATGAACTAAAAGAACAAGGGAGCGGCTAACAGCTGCTCCCTTGGTTTTTTGGACTGGAGTGAAGTCAGAGGATTTACTTCATTCTGGCGGCCGCGTAATCGCTCCCTGCGAGGCCGACGAAACCAGTGCTGCGTATTTGGCGAACACTCCCGCCGGATAGCGCGGCTGCGGTGGCTTCCATTCTTTCATTCGTTCTCGAATCACTTCGTCGCTGATCTCAACCTCCAGCAACCGCCGGCTAACGTCGAAGCGGATGATGTCGCCGTTCCGTACGGCGGCGATCGGCCCACCCAGCGCGGCTTCCGGCGAGACGTGGCCAGCCATCAATCCGTGAGTTGCGCCGGAGAACCGGCCATCGGTCAACAGCGCAACAGATGGTCCCAATCCTTCGCCCACAAGCGCTCCGGTGACGCTCAGCATCTCGCGCATGCCCGGCCCGCCTTTAGGGCCCTCATTGCGAATCACGACGACATCGCCGGAGTGAATTTGCTTACTCGTGACAGCAGTCATGGCGTCTTCTTCCGATTCAAACACACGCGCCGGGCCGCGATGCTCCAGCCGCTCATGCCCGCTAATCTTGGCCACGCAACCTTCGGGTGCGAGGTTCCCCTTCAAAATGACCAGGCCTCCGGTTTTCTTCAGCGGCTTTTCCAGCGGGGCAATCACTTCTTGCCCCGGGGTTTCGATAGCGCTCTCACTCTCGGCCTTCAGCGAGAGTCCGGTTACCGTTAGCGCGGCGGGATGAAGATGTTTTCCGTGCAGCAGGCGCCGGGCCAGCAAGCGCACTCCGCCGGCACGGTGCATATCCGCGGCCACAAAACGCCCGGAAGGCTTCAGATCGGCCAGCAACGGAGTGCGCTCGCTGACTGTCTGAAAATCGTCAATCTGCAAATCGACGCCAGCTTCGCTCGCAATCGCTAATAGGTGCAAGACCGCATTGGTCGATCCTCCGGTTGCGGCAACGGACGCGATCGCATTCTCAAATGCGTCACGAGTCAAGATATCGTGCGGGCGGATTTCCTTCTCCAGCGCATTCAGGATTACCTTGCCGCAGGCGAACGCGATGGAATCTTTTTTCGCATCCATCGCCGGCACGCTATTGAAGCCCATGGGAGAAAGCCCGATCATCTCCATTGCCGTGGACATGGTATTCGCTGTGTACTGGCCGCCACAGGCGCCCGCACCGGGACAAGCCACATCCTCCAGATCGTGCAATTCCTTGTCGGTGATTTTCCCCGCGGCATTTGCGCCTACGGCCTCGAAGACATCCTGAATAGTGACGTCTTTACCGCGATATGTGCCAGCCGCAATGGTTCCTCCGTAAAGCACAAACCCCGGAATATCCAACCGAGCCAGCGCCATGGCCGCGGCGGGAATGGTTTTATCGCATCCCACCACGCACACCACCGCGTCGAACAACTGCCCGCGACAGACCAGTTCAATCGAATCGGCGATCACTTCGCGACTGACCAGTGAGGCGCGCATGCCTTCCGTGCCCATGGTTTCGCCGTCGGAAATGGCGATGGTATTGAATTCCATGGGAGTGCCGCCTGCAGCGCGAATGCCTTCTTTCACTTTGGCAGCCAGCCGCCGCAGGTGAAAGTTGCACGGCATGGTTTCGATCCAGGTGTTGGCCACACCGATCAGCGGCTTGCTGAGATCGGTGTCGGTAAATCCGATAGCTTTGAACATGGCGCGCCCCGGAGCCCGGTCGCGCCCGTCGGTAATTCCACGGCTGCGATGCTTTAGATCCATGACGAAAGGTTACAACAGAGGCGAAACGACTGGGAGACTGTCGCAAAAAATTAAGAACGAAAAACCGCGAGTAACGGATGTAAGAAAGTTTTTTAAGCCAACGCTGCGCGCGCCGATTGTTCTGCAGTATTGGTCGATGCCGGCGGATGCGGCGCCCACGTGCCATTGTCTTCATGCTCACGCAAAGATGCGTTGGACCGTACTTCGATTACATCCACGATCCCATACCATTCGCGGCAAAGCTGGCCCGTTTGCTTCTGTGTAGCTTCTAGCATCAGGGTGACGCCATGCTCCTGACCGGCGGCTTCTGCGTGCACAGACCCCAGATCGAGGCCTCTACGCGAAGCTGCGTTGAGAATGCGCATCAGCGCGCCCTGAGCATTGCGATAGCGAATGTGAAAAACTTGCATAGTCGTTCCCTCTAACCTGATTTTGCAATTTCTATTCGTCCCGAAAAACCATCTCCGAAAGCGCCGCTCCCGCCGGAACCATCGGATAGACGTTGGCTTCCGGATGACAATCGAACACCAGCAACTCCGGCCCCGGCGAACGAAGAAAATTGTCGATCGAATCTCCCGTATCTTTCGATACCGGAAATTCTGCCATTGCCGACTCGTTCAGGCGCCAGCCGTGAATCCTGTAGGCCTTGGCAATCTCAACGAAATCCGGATTGTCGCTCAAATCAGTTTCGGAATAGTTGCGCTCGTAGAAGAGTTGCTGCCACTGCCGCACCATGCCGAGATATTTGTTGTCGACGATCACCATTTTTATGGGCAGTCCGAGACGGTACACCGTTGCCAGCTCTTGAATGTTCATCTGGAAGCCGCCATCGCCGGAAACGCAAAGCACACAAGTGTCAGGCTTGGCCAGCTGCACGCCGACTGCGGCGGGCAGGGCGAAGCCCATCGCTCCCAGGCCTCCGGAAGTAATAAAACCGCGCGGCGATGAAGAACGATAACGCTGCGCTGCCCACATCTGGTGCTGGCCCACATCGGCGATCACAACGTTATCTTGCGGCAACCGGCTGAAGAGTTCATCTAGGAAGCGCATGGTCGGTTGAGCCAGGCCTTGCGGATCAACTTCGGCCCGCTCTGGTCCACACGCGACTGCACGCCATCCGCTCCAATCGGGCAGGGAGATGCGGCGCAGGTCGGCGTGAAGCGCGGGAATTGTCTTGGCCAGATCGCCGATGACGGGCAATTCACAGGCCCGGACGCGGTCCAGTTGTCCCGGATCAATTTCAAAATGAACAATCTTCGCATTGGGAGCAAAGCGGGTCGGTTCGCCGGTCACGCGATCATCCAGGCGCGCTCCAAATACCATCAAGAGATCGGTCTCGTGCAGGGCCATGTTGGCTGCGCGCGTTCCGTGCATCCCGACCATGCCCAGGTAATAGGGCGATTGTGGCGGAACAGCGCCCAGGCCGTGCACCGTGGCGAATGTCGGAATATTCAAATCATCGAGCAGATGCCGCAATTCCGGTATCGCTCCGGAAAGCTTCGCCCCCGCACCGACGAGTGCCACGGGCTTCGCCGCACCTCGCAGCAAGGCAACGATCGTGTCGCTGAATGCCCCCTCCGCCTTCGCATCGGCGGATCGCGCGTGCGGAGTGAACTTTACCGGCCCGGAAAATTCTTTCTTGGCCTTGAGTAAATCGGTTGGGATGTCGATGACAACCGGCCCCGGCCGTCCACTCCGTGCCCAGTGGAACCCTTCTGCGATCACTTCGGGAATTTCGTCAATCGTACGTACCAACCGGCTCCACTTGGTCAGCGAAAGCGTGACCCCGAAAACGTCGGTCTCCTGAAACGCGTCGGTGCCGAGCATGGCGCTGCGCACCTGTCCCGTGATGCAGACCAAAGGAACGGAATCCATTTTGGCATCGGCAATGCCGGTCACCAGGTTGGTCGCGCCCGGACCGCTGGTCGCAATCGCCACACCAACTTTGCCTGTGACCCGCGCGTAGCCCTCAGCGGAGAACACCGCACCTTGCTCATGCCGAGTAAGAACATGGCGAATGCCGCTGCCTTCGAGCGCATCGTACAATGGCATGATCGCGCCGCCGGGATAGCCGAATACTAAGTCAACCCCTTCGGCGCGCACGCACTGCAGAACGATTTCTGCTCCCCTAAGCATTTATCTAGCTTTCCTTAACCTTGTCATCCTGAGCGAAGTCGAAGGATCTCTGTCTACACCGGTCAGGCAGGCCATTAACGACGCCTAAAAACCCCTAAGCATTCACGACCTGTTCCGGCTCGGGCTTGGGCGTCTGAGCCGGCTTCTTCGCTTCTCTGCCAGGCAGCCAGCTCATCATGCCGCGCAACTGCGCACCCACAATCTCGATGGGATGCCGCTGTTCTTTTTCCCGCAGTTCGGTGAAGTGATAGCCGCCATCTTTGTTCTCTTTGATCCATTCGCGGGCGAAAGTTCCGTCCTGAATATCGGCCAGAGTTTTCTTCATCGCGGCCCGCGTGGCATCACCCACAACCTGTTCGCCGCGGGTCAGATCGCCATACTCGGCGGTATTCGAAATCGAGTAGCGCATCCGGCTGAGTCCGCCTTCGTAGATGAGGTCGACAATCAGCTTCATTTCGTGCAGGCACTCGAAGTACGCAATCTCCGGCGCGTAGCCGGCTTCCACCAGCGTCTCGAACCCCTTCTTGATCAGCGACGTCAAACCACCGCACAGCACCGCCTGCTCGCCAAACAGGTCACTCTCGGTCTCTTCCTTAAACGTGGTCTGGAGCACTCCGGCGCGGGTAGAGCCAATACCATGCGCGTAGGCCAGCGCAAACTCGTGGGCGCGCTTGCTGGAATCCTGCTGGATCGCGATCAGCGACGGCACGCCGCGTCCTTCTGCATGCACGCGCCGCAGCAGATGGCCGGGACTCTTCGGCGCGATCATCACCACATCAACATCGCTCGGCGGAGTGATCGTTTTGAAATGAATGCTGAAGCCGTGAGAAAAGCCGAGGATCTTTCCCGGATGCAGGTAAGGCTTGATGTATTGTTCGTAAACCGCGGCCTGAGTTTCGTCAGGCGTGAGCACGTGAATCCAGTCAGCGCGTTTGGCGGCCTCATCTGGAGCCACGACGACCATGCCATCCGCCCGCGCCTGCTGTGCGCTGGGACGGTTCGCCTCCAGCCCCACAATTACTTTGTAACCGCTGTCGCGTAGGTTCTGCGCCTGCGCGTGCCCCTGGCTGCCGTAGCCCAGGATGGCGATGGTTTTGCCCTTCAGGGCCTCGGGATTGGCGTCATGTTCGTAGAAAATTGTGGCCACCGGCGTGCTCCTTTTTAATTAATGGCGTGGATAATCCTGCTGCAAACCGACCGGTCGGTCGGTCTTAGTAAATGCTACCTGTGCCGCCGGAACGGTGTCAAGCAAGAAATGCCTGCTCGTAAAATCACACCGGTAATGCCTTTGGCACGCATTGGTAATCCGATGTGGAACTGTTTACCATGTCACCCGATGGCCCGCGAGACTGTGGTCGACTCCCGGCAGGAAATCCTGCGCACCGCCGCCCGTCTTTTCCAGCAGCGCGGCTACGATGCGACTTCCATGAACGATGTCGCTGCAGCTCTCAGGCTGAGCAAGGGCGGCCTCTATCACCACTTTCAGAGCAAAGACGAAATCCTGTTCGAGATTATGGACCATGCCATGGAGATCACGCAGGAACGCGTGCTGAACCCGGTGCGCAGCATCGCCGATCCTGAAGAGCGGCTGCGGGCGCTGATCCGGCTGCACATCGAGGTGGTGCTCAGCCCGCGCGACCGCGAGATTACTGTAATGCTGCACGAAAATCATCCGCTTCCACCGTCGCTGCGTAAGCGCATCAATGCCCGCAAGAAGGACTACGTTCACTTCCTCGAGAGCCTGATGGCGGAAGTGCAGAACAAACCCCGCCAGTCGCGATCTACAAAGGCCAAAGTCAGTCCGCGCGCGGCAGCCTTTGCGCTCCTCGGCATGATCAACTGGATTTATCAGTGGTACAAACCGGAAGGCGATCTGCAGGCGCAGAACTTAATTCCGCAATTTACCGACCTTATTTTCGGAGGCATTCTGGCGTGAAAACGTTTTTCGCCGGCCTTCCGGAGATCGAGGAGCAGCGAGCCCAGAGCGGAAAACCGTATCGCGAGTTCCTGCGCGTGCCGGCGATGAGCGCCGGTCTGTACGTCCTGCCGGCGGGAGGAATCGATCGCCAGAAGCCGCATCGCGAAGACGAAGTCTACTACGTCCTCCGCGGACGCGCCCGCTTCACGGCCGGATCCGAAGATCGAGAAGTTTCCGCCGGTAGCGTGATCTTCGTCGCCGCGCAGGTCGAGCATCGCTTTTACGACATTACCGAGGAACTGGCGGTGCTGGTTATGTTCGCGCCCGCTGAAACATAATCGGTGACAAGCGCGGAAATTACTTCGCCGGAATCCAGTAAACTTCTTCCTTGATTGCCGTTCTATCGACGAAGCCTCGGCGCTTCAGAATCGCCTTGCTGTTCGCGA
>JBAVUV010001085.1:0-3466 GCA_049696955.1 Candidatus Sulfotelmatobacter sp.
GTCCTAGTCTGGGGGACGCGCCGTTACCGAATGGCGCCGTTTTTGTGAAAGAGCCAAATTCTAAGTCTCGACGCTTGCACATATAAAAAGGGGCAATCCAGATACCAAAGCTGAGAGCCCACGATTCGAGTTAGGAGGCCCTTTAGCGGCCTATGAGAAAGATTTTGCACACATGTGGAAAAGCAGTGAAACCACGAGTTTTGCAAGACTTGCAAGCCTCAGGGGACAGGTATATTGTTTCGGCGCCGGGAGGTTATGGACAAAATGAAAGCAGCCATTGCTTTCAGACTTAGGATGCGCGATGCGATTCTCTTCCCTTTTCTTGCGCTCCTTACGTTTGTCTCGCTTTTGTCAATCGCTTCGCAGGCACAGACCAATTGTGAAGATGGCAATGGACTCCTGGATTTCTCTGCCCCGAAAACTCTAAGCGTGGAAGAGGTCGTCCGGAGGTTTGGCGCAGCTGAGGGGGAAACTAAAGCAGCGCGAACCCACTATACCTACAAACAGGATGTACTCGTGCAGACCCTGAGCGGCACGAGCGTGACCGGCGAATTCCACGAAGTCACAAATGTTTCTTATGATTCGAAAGGCAGGCGACTTGAATCGGTGACGTACGCAGCGCAATCCTCATTGCGAGGCATTCAGCTCGAACAGAATGACATGGAGGACGTTCGAGTTTTCATGCCGCTCATGATGACCAGCGACGATCTGCCGCAGTACAGCCTGACATATGCCGGACAACAGCACGTGGACGATCTGGACACGTACCTGTTCCACGTGGAACCGAAAAAAGAAGAAAGCGGCAAGCGTTACTTCACCGGCCGGATCTGGGTAGATGCACAGGATTTTCAAATCGTGAAAGTGTGCGGCAAGAGCGGTCCGGAGAAAATTCAGGTGAAAAAACATGAGCAGGTGCATTTGCAGCCGACGTTCGTGACGTATCGCCAGCAGGTGGATGGACACTACTGGTTTCCAGCGTACACGCGGTCGGACGATACGCTTCGCTTTCCATCGCGCTCAGCCCATCTGCGAGAAATTATCAAGTACACAGCCTACAAACGTACCGACAGCACTGAACGCAGTGAAATCGGTTCACCCCAATAGCGTTATTTCCAAATCGAATTTACGAAAACGAACACAACAGTCGGAAGGACATGTCTGCGTTGACTTGAAGTTAGAGCGGGCTCAGATTCAATACGAGAAAACGAGGATCTCAGTTTTAACTGGTCACCTCGATCTCAGTTCTGCTGCCGTATTTCTTGAAGACGGATTCACGAGAGACGACACCCTCGAGACGTTTGGAATCGGCACGATTGACAACCGGAACGAGTGAGTAGTCATTCACATAGCGCAGTGCGGAATCCAGCGGGAGATCAGGATACAGACTCGGCAGAGATTGAGAGGGAAGAACCGACGCTAGAGTGAGTTCGCCCTTACCCTCGCGGTAAAGGCGCTGGAGCTGGTCGCGTGTGATGGTGCTCCAGCCGCTGGGATGCATACGCACAAGGAAAGCGGTTTCGACAGAATTCTGCACTCGATGGAAGTTGGCATCAACATAATCCTGCGCGCTGAGAATAACCGTGGGAACCGAAAGCATGGCGTCTTCGACGCGCAGAATCGTTTCCTCACGTTCCTCCTCAAGCGAGGGCAGAATTAATCCGTCCTGGCGAGTGAGCAGATCAAAAATGGGGACGGGTTGCAGCCAACGGGAGACCACGTAAGCACAGGTATTGGCCACGATCACGGGAACAATAATTTCGTAGTTGCCGCTGACTTCGAGAACCATGAAGACCGAGGTCATGGGCACACGGAGGAAACCGGCAAACAAAACTCCCATGCCTACAAGAACGTAGGTTCCGGTCGAGCCGGTAAGGTGCGGAAAGTAGAAGCGTTCGAGATCGCCGACGGCGCCGCCGAGCATGGCTCCGACGAAAAGCGTAGGGGCGAACATTCCGCCAGGAGTGCCGCTCACAAAGGAGATCGTTGTAGCGAGGATCTTCAGAAGGGCAAGCATTGCCAGGATTTTCCATGCGTATTGCCCGTGCATCGCCTGATCCATGGAGTCGTAACCGGCGCCCATGACCTGGGGAAATCCGATGAAGCCGATGAAGCCGACGAGGAGCCCGGCGACGGAAGGCTGGAGGTAGTGAGTCCATCGCGGCAAGGCCTTGAGGCGGGGACGCAGATAGCCAACCGATTTGGCGAAGGCGACCGACGCCAGTCCGCCGACAAGACCGAGCACTGCGTAGGCAAGCAGTTCGCTGGGGCGCTTGAAGGTGGTGAGGGGAATTCTGAATAGCGGTTCACTGCCGAGGAATGAACGCACCACCACCACGCTGGCCACGGCGGAGAGGACGACGGAACCGAGGATGCCAGCGCTCCAGCGTCCGATGACTTCTTCGATCACGAAAAGCACGGCAGAAATGGGAGCGTTGAAAGCGGCCGCGAGGCCGGCGGCCGCGCCGACCGGAGCCATGAGCCGCAGTTTCTCGCGGGAGATTTCAAGTTGGCGCCCCAGCGCCGAAGCGATGCCGGCTCCGATCTGCAAAGAAGGATCTTCCGGACCGAGCGACTGTCCGGATCCGATGGCAATGCCGGCGCAGATGAATTTTCCTACCGCCGTGCGAAACGGAATGAATCCGTTGAAGATGTAGAGCGCAGACTTGGTCTGATTCACGCCACTGCCGCGGATGCCCGGGAAAACGTGCATCACCAGTACGGCGACCACCAATCCGGCAACGGCGGGAACTACGAACAGACGCCAACTATGACTTTGTGGCAGCGGACCGAGCAAGGCAAGGTGCGTCCAGTCGATGGCCAGACGAAAACAGACTACTGCCAGACCGGAGAAGATTCCAATGAACACACACAGTATCAAGAAAAATACTTCTTCGTTGAAGACGCCTTCGAGAGTGGAGAACAAACGGCGAGGAACCTTAACACGCGTAGGCGCAGGCATGGAAGAATCCACAACAGGGGCTAGATCGGTCATTGGCTGATTGCCTCGCGTTTGTGAGAGATCATCAAAAGGGCAAGGTCAAGGCCTTGTGGCGAGCCACAGGTTGTCGACGTCTGCTGTTCGATCTGAAAAACCACGTCCATGATCGCATCGGGAAGATCGGTCTCGGCAGGAGAGCGGAGCAGTACAAGATCCGGCTTGGCGAGCAGCCAGCGCGCCTGGAGCCCGACCAGAGGTGACGGGGACGGATTATCGGTAGCTTTGAGATCGATATCGGCCTGCTGGGCGCACGAGGTTAGGCGGTCTTCGGCTTGATTGAATGCGGCAATGATTCGGCGATTGCGCTCGGCGTCCGAAATATGACCGTGAAAGGGATTCGAACGGAGAACGAGGTCGGTTGAAGCCAGAAGTTCGCGGGATTGTGTGTCGTCCGTATTCGCGCTCACCGCACTGCGCAGATAATGCTGCGCGAGAATGTAATTGCCGGCACGGTATGCGGTTTCGCCG
>JBAVUV010001086.1:0-1724 GCA_049696955.1 Candidatus Sulfotelmatobacter sp.
TGATGGTACCGTGGCCATCCGATTCTATTTCGAGCTTGCCGTTTAGTTCGCGAAGGCGCTCGCGCATTCCGGCCAGACCGACGCCGGTTTCCGCACTTCCTCCGCCCAACAGGAGCACGCGTTCAGCGGATATGCCCTTCCCGAAATCGCGAACCTCGAGGGTGATCGAATCGGGTTCGTATTGCAAACTGATGGTGGCATTTGTTGCCCCCGAGTGGCGATGCACGTTGGTTAAGCTCTCCTGCAGCACGCGGAAGAGAGCGATCTCCATCCTTTTGGGCAGGCGTTCCGTCGAAGTCGCGAAGTCCGCCTTTACGCTGATGCCGCTGCGTTTGGCGAAACCCTCGATGTACCACGCGGCGGCGCAAGAAAATCCTACTTCGTCCAACAACGGCGGATGCAGCAGGTATGACATGGTGCGAATTTCTTCGAGCGCCTGGTCGGCGAGTTGACTCACGTCTCGAACGATTGGCAGCGCAGCGGGGAGATGCTTACATTGATCCTCAAGCATCGTAATGCTGATTTTGAGCGCGGCCAGAGTTTGGCCGGTGCTGTCATGCAGGTCGCGGGCGATCTTCCGCCTTTCGTCATCCTGGACTCGAAGCAAGCGTTGTGAAAGTGCCTGTAATTCTGCAGTACGTTCCGAGATCAGCAATTCAAGTTCGGAATGGGCCAGAGCGAGTTGTTTCGAATGCTTTGACAGAATCCACATAAGTCCTCCTAATGGGCGGTTGGGGGAAGCGAGTCCTTCTTATAGTTCCTTAATGGTCCTCTTTTTCCGCTTCTGGCGCTGTTCAAAATTGACCATGGGGACTGTATTGCACATATATAAGTTCGGTCTTTCTTCATAATTCAAATTGGCTACGTCTCTACAGCCGCCAGATAGGCCCTTGGTACCCCGAAATGACAAACACGCAGAAAAGCCCCAATTTCAACCCGCGCACCTTTCTCTCCAGCATTGGGAAAGGCCGGAGCATGATGTCATTCGAAAAAAAGGCTGGGATTTTAGCTCAAGGGCAACCGACGGATGGGCTGTACTTTATTCAAAAGGGGAAGGTGCAGCTCAGTGCCGTTTCGGAAAATGGGAAAGAGGCGACTCTCGGAATTCTGGGCGTTGGCGATTTTTTTGGCGAAGGCGGTCTCGCCGGTCAGGCTCTGCAAATGTCGTCTGCGGTGGCAATGACGGACTGCGTTCTTCTGCATGTTGAAAAGAGCGCGATGGTGGGCGCCATGGCTGCGGAGCCGAAGCTCTCCTCCTTGTTTCTTAAGTACTTGCTGAAGCGGAACATTCGATATCAGGATGACTTGATCGATCAGCTTTTCAATTCCAGCGAAAAGCGGCTGGCGCGGGTTCTACTCTTAATGGCGCAGTTTGGCAAAGAGGGAGTCTCGGAAATGACTGTGCCGCGAGTAAGCCAGGAGATTCTGGCGGAGATGGTAGGAACGACTCGTTCGCGCGTCAGTTTCTTTATGAATCAATTCAGAAAGCTGGGATTTATCAACTACGATCTCGGCGACAATCTGCGCGTCCATAGTTCTCTGTTGAATGTGCTTCTCCGCGATGATGACGGAACCCCGCTGATTCAGGGGAGTAAAAGCTCAAGCGGCCCTGTCAAGAAACGGCCCGAGGCACCACGCGAGCCCGGCGAACCTTTCGATCGAGAGCGAGCCAAGAGGCCGCCGCTGCCGATTCTTGAACGACGAAGAAACTGAATACTCCTTCC
>JBAVUV010001087.1:0-4836 GCA_049696955.1 Candidatus Sulfotelmatobacter sp.
GAACTGCGCTGGAAAACCCATCTAGAGCCGTTCTTTCACAAGCTGCCCGTCGATGATCTCAACACCGACCTAGTGCAACGCTATTGCGCGAAGCGGGAAAAGGAGCAGGCGAGTGGCGCGACAATCAACCGGGAACTCGCCATCCTTAAGCGGGCTTTTCATCTAGCGATGAAACGCACACCGCCAAAGGTAAGAGCTTGTCCGGTCATTCCCATGTACAAGGAAAGCGCACCACGCACAGGTTTCCTTGAAGACGCGCAGTACACGCCCTTGGCAATGGAATGCAGCAAGGTCGGGCTGTGGCTCCGCGCCATGCTGACCACGGCATACAGCTTCGCATTCCGCAAGGGCGAATTACTCTCGCTGCGCGTCAAGCAAATTGACCTAGCGAATGGCACGATCCGCTTGGAGACGGGAACCACGAAAAACGGGGAAGGCCGCGTGGTCAAGATGACGCGCGAAGTCGCAACCTTGCTGACCGCGTGCGTCATCGGCAAAGAGCCGGACGACTTCGTGTTCTCGCGACCGGACAAGAAACTGAAAAACGGCGCGCTGGTGAAAGGCAAACCGGTCACAGGCTTCCGTAAAATCTGGAAGACGGTTTGCACTCGCGCTGGCGTTCCTAGTCTACTGTTTCACGATCTGCGCCGGAGCGGTGTGCGCAACCTCCGCAGGCTGGGCGTTCAAGAGAGCGTAGCCATGCGGATCAGCGGACACAAGACGCGCTCCGTCTTCGAGCGCTACAACATCGTTGACGAAGCTGATCTAGCGGACGCTGCTAGCAGGCTCGACACGAAGCAAAGCACGGCAGCAACGGAGCTTACGCAGGGCTTCGGGCATACTTTGGGCATAGTGGCAGCAAATTGCCCCAAGAATGAGGCAGAGGAGCGGACGAACCTAGCGCCCGCCGTTCTGCCTAACTAGCTTGTTTCTGAATGGGTTGGGTTATACTGGTTTCATCCGTGGGCCCGTAGCTCAGCGGTTAGAGCAGTGGACTCATAATCCATTGGTCCAAGGTTCAAATCCTTGCGGGCCCACCAGGCGTGATAGACTTTTGGCGCCGCGAGGCAAATGTCTCAAATGTCTCAGCCACCGACGCCTCCTTCCTGTTCCGATTGCGCCACCAAGTCCGAAGCGCCGGGCGGCGGTGCGACGGCGCAGTCGTTTTCGCGCATGTGGCGATCGAGCAGCGGCAAGATGCGCATCGACACGCCCAGTACCAGCATCATTTCGAATCCGACGGATCAAAAGACTATCCTGCTCGACCACTTGAAAAAGGAGGCAACGATCATTCCCATGCCTGCGGCCTCCGGGACCGCCGCAGTGGGCAGTTCAAAGCTGCCGGGAGCAGCGCCGCCGCCTTCCGCTATGCAAGTGCAGGATCTGGGTAAAAGCATGATCGAGGGACACGAAGTTGAAGGCAAGCGTTATGTTCTTCCGGTGGCACAGAAGCCCCAGGCGCCGCCCATGCCGAAAATGCCGCAGATGCCTGGTTCTCCCAAATCGCCGACACTCCCCAAGGCGCCTCCGCCACCCGGAGCGCCGAAGCCAACAGTTACGGAGGTTTGGATAAGCACCAAGCTGAAAACACCTGTTCTAACCAAAATTACAAGCGCACTGGGATCACAGACCACTTATTGCAAGCCGACCTCGACGCAGGAACCCCATCCTTCGACGTTCGAGATTCCGCCCGGATATAAGTTGAAGAGTTCCTGACATCGCAATCGCTCGTTGGTGCAAGCAGAGCCGGCATACTCACTTGCTGACGCGATGAAGGTTTGCCGAGACCTTCCTCCCGATGTGACAATATCGACATGCAAAAATTCACAACCGCAGTAAACATATTGGCGGCTGTTACGTTGCTGCTCGGGAACGCCCTGGCGCAACAGACCCCGGCCGCCACCACTCAACAAGGCACCACGACCAAGACGCAGACTTCCGCAAAGCGCCCAACGACCGCAGCCAAGAGCACTACCGGCCTGACGCTAAAAACACAAAAGGAAAAGTTCAGTTACGCAGTCGGGATGAGAACCGGGCAAAGGATGGCCGAGAGCTTTAAGAAGCAGTCCGTTCCATACGATTCGGCCGTTCTGGCACGCGGACTCAGGGATGGCCTGGCGGGCGGAAAGACTCTGCTCACCGAAGAAGAAGCGCAGGCTGCAATCAAAGCGGTACAAGACGAAGTGGGCAAGCAGCAGATGGAAAAGATGCAAGTGGAGGGTGCAGCCAATAAGAAAGAGGGGGACGCTTTCCTGGCTGCGAATAAGGGAAAAGAAGGTGTGGTTACGCTGCCCAGCGGTCTGCAATACAAGATTCTGAAAGCAGGAACGGGACCGAAACCGACGGCGAGTGACACAGTGGTGTGCAACTACCGCGGCACGCTCATTAACGGAACCGAATTTGACAGCTCCTACAAGCGCGGCCAGCCGGTTACGTTTCCTGTGAGTGGAGTGATCAAGGGATGGACCGAAGCCCTTCAATCGATGCCGGTCGGTTCGAAATGGCAGCTCTTCATTCCGTCGGACCTTGCCTACGGGGATCGCGGCGCGGGTGCCAATATCGGTCCCGACAGCACACTCATCTTTGAAGTCGAACTGGTTTCTATTCAAGACAAGAGCAAGGAGGCAGCTCCGGACTCCGGCAAGAATCCAAAATAGTTCGTGCCAGGTTCGGCAGATCGAACTGCAAGTTCTGAAGGCGGACCCACTGGAGCGGGTCCGCTTTTGTTTGGCCCTTTACAACGACTAACCAATCTGGAACGGACCGATCTCGAATCGTTGACAGGCTATTCTTGCGGGAGTAGCGGGGCCTCAGTTCGAACAGTTTTGATTTCCAGCCGCGTTCCCGTGTAATAATCTTAAGAGTGACAGACTTCTGATCGAAGGAAGCATATGGCGCACAGTGTGTACTGCGTGAAGTTGAAAAGGGACCTGCCCGGTTTGGATGAACCTCCGTTCGACAATGATTTGGGCCGCAAGGTTTACGACAACGTCTCGCAGGAAGCCTGGAGGATGTGGACGGAGCATTGCAAGATGCTTCTCAACGAATACCGCCTGAACCCCGCGCGCCGCGAAGATCAGGAAGTGATCGTTAAGCAGATGGAGCAATTCTTTTTCGGGGAAGGTTCGGCACTGCCGAAGGAGTATGTCCCGCCCACTCCGAAGTAGAGTTCGTTACGGGCTTCCTTGCATTCACATTCCTGAAATATTTCGCGGCAAATCGAAGCTGAATCGGTTCCTGGTAAGGTTACTCCGCTAGTTACCTCTGCACTGATTTTGATGCACTATTCATCAGCCCGTAACATTGTTCCGCTACAACGGAAGTATGGATCTGCCCGTGTACAACACGCTGATCCTTTCCGACCTGCACCTCGGTGCAGAGACGAGTCATGCGCGGGAAGCGACGCGGGTGTTGAAGGACAATCGCTTTCAGCGATTGATCCTTCTCGGCGATATTTTCGCTGATCTCAATTTTGCGCGTCTGACAAAAGACCACTGGAAGTTTCTCGGCTACATTCGCAAGCTCTCGAATCCGAAACGCAAGATTGAAGTGGTGTGGGTTGAAGGCAATCACGACCACGGCCTCACCAACATCATGTCGCATCTGGTCGGCGTACGGGTTTACCAGCGTTATTGCTGGCAATACGCGGGAATGCGTCACATCGCGATCCACGGCCACCAATTCGACGGCTTTCAGGTCAACAACCTGCGGCTGAGCCGGCTGGGAACTTCACTCTATCTGAAGCTGCAGAAGCTGGATTTCAAGAGCAAGCCCATCGTGCGGCTCATCGACCGACTGAACACCCGCTGGTTGCGGATGTCGCCAAAAGTCTCGGCAGGCGCTTTGCAGCATGCACGGCAACACGATGCCCACAGGATTTTCTGCGGACATACGCACCAGGCCGTTCACATCGAAGAGGACGGAACTCATTACTACAACTCAGGCGGTTGGGTCGATTCACGGCTGACTTATCTAACGGTTGATGACGAAGGAGTGCGCATACATGAATACAACAACCATGAACACAACGAGCACGAATCCCACGAGCGAGCTGACGATCGTGATTCCCGCCAAGAACGAGGCGAAGCTGATTCCGAGTTTGCTGACCTCGCTGATGAATCAGGACTACTCGAAGATGTCGAGTACGAAAGTGTTGGTGGCTGATGCCAACTCGACAGATGGAACTCGAGAAGTGGTGCTTAGCTTTCGAGACCGCCTGAATGTAAGCGTGATCCGCGGCGGAATGCCTTCGGTCGGACGCAACCTGGGTGCGGCACACGCGGAGAGTACTTACGTTCTATTTCTCGACGCGGATATTGAACTGGCGCATCCCTCGGTGGTTCGCCGCGCTGTGGAACTGGCTCAACGGAAACAATTGCACTGCGTCACTACCAACATCCTGTGCCGCGATGGCAGCTGGATCGACAAGTTATTTTATGCGGGGAACGATTTCTTCCAGTACTTGTCGCGTCTGCACCATCCGTTTGCAACCGGAATGTTCATGTTGTTTGACTTGAAGCAATTCCGGAAACTTCGCGGATTTCACGAGCAGGTCGCGTTCGCCGAAGATTACTTGCTCACGCAGCAAGTCGAGCGGAAACGATTTGGGATTGTCCGCGGCGGGGTTTACACGACGAACCGCCGCTTCAAGAAAATGGGGCACATGCGCGTGGGTTGGCTGTTTCTGAAGACCGCGCTGAACTATTGGAACCAGAACTACTTTTTGCGGGACCACAAATATTGGCAGACCTAAGCTTGGCAGAAAAAGCTTAGGTTTCGGCCATCCCGATCTCGAATCGATTTTTCTCGGTAGCAGCCGGCTAAAAGGATCCGGGA
>JBAVUV010001088.1:0-5054 GCA_049696955.1 Candidatus Sulfotelmatobacter sp.
CTTATCTACAGGCAGCGAATGGTCACGCGTGGAACTGACCGCGGCTTTGCTAAAATCGCTCGACCGGGAATATCGTCTGCTGGTCGAACAAAAAGACGCTCGCCGGTCCATCCTCGAACGCTTTGCCCAACAATCGTCCTGGGTGCGGGGGAAGCGGGTTCGCGTCGAAGAAAACGGATCTTCGCTCGAGGGAACCACGGAGGGTTTGGACGACCGCGGCTTTCTGCAAGTGCGCACGACACGGGGCTTGCAGATGATGTTGAGCGGCACAGTGCGATCGCTGTGAGCGGGCTCGGCTTCATTCGCGCCGGTCAGAGCGCTTGACTCTGGGCCTAAGCCCGTGAAGAAACAACGATTCGCAGAATTTACCTTATGCTCTTCGTTCTTGATGTCGGCAACACCAACACGGTCCTCGGAGTCTTCGCCCGGGCTGCGAGCACATCCGCTGCGGACACCGATACTGCCCCGCGCTACGACCGACTTGTCGCCAACTGGCGCGTCGCCACCCGCCAGGGCAGCACTGTGGATGAGTACGGTGTCCTGTTCCGAAATTTATTTTCGATGGCGAGTCTCGAAGCCGCAGGCATTCACGGTATTGTGATTTCATCCGTCGTGCCGCCGCTCGATCCCGTACTCCGCCAGGTGTGCGAGCGCTACTTCAACTCTAAGCCACTGCTGATCGAGCCAGGCGTGAAAACCGGCATGCCCGTGCAATATGACAATCCTGCGGAGGTCGGGGCCGACCGCATCGTCAACGCCGTGGCCGCATTTGAAAAGTACGGTGGCCCCTGCGTGATCGTCGACTTCGGCACCGCCACCACTTTCGATTGCGTCTCCCCAAAGGGCGAGTACATGGGCGGAGTGATTTGTCCCGGCATTGGCATCTCTGCCGACGCTCTCTTCCAGCGCACCGCTCGACTTCCCCGTGTCGAGATTCGCAAGCCCGCCCGCGTCATCGGCACCAACACAGTCGGCAGCCTGCAGTCCGGGCTTTACTACGGATACCTCGGCTTGGTCGATGGCATTCTCGAACTTCTGCTCGCAGAACTGGGCAAAGAAACGAAGGTGATCGCCACCGGCGGGCTCGGTCCCATGATCGGTACGGGATCAAAATACATCAAGCAGGTCGATGATTTTCTAACCCTCGAAGGTCTGCGCATCATCTGGGAACGAAACTCCGCCGCGCGCTCTGCCCACGCGCCGAAATCCGCGCAGAAGGCTTCCAAGAATTCCCACCGCTGAGCCATCGTGGAAAATTACTTCAATTACTTTACCGAAATCGAGGAGCAGTTCTTGCGCCGGCGCGGAGGCGGGCTGCTGCTCACCACGCTTGACTGGGCGCTTATCGAAACCTGGAAGGACGCCGGCATTCCGCTCGAAGCTGCACTCCGCGGCATCGATGCGGCTTTCGACCGCTACGATCTGCGTCCCTCAAAAACAAAAAAGGTAAACAGCCTCGCTTATTGTTCGCAGGAAGTATTGTCCGCGGCCGAAGACATGAAGGAAGCTGCCGTCGGCTCATCAGCCAGCTCTCCGGCCGAAGACCGGCCATCGACCAAATCAAGCGCGGCACAAGGCTTTGAACCCGCCACGATCGCGGCGTTCTTGCGCCGCAACGCCGATCGTCTATGCTCGGCAAAGCTGCCACAGACCTCCGCGATCTCCATGCAACGTGTCGCCGAGAACGCGGCCGACACGCTTCGCAAACTTGCCGGAGAAATCGAAAACACGAGAGCAACATCACGACTCGAGGACTTGGAGCGTCAGCTCACCGTGCTCGAAGAGAAGCTTTTTGCCGCACTGCTCGCAGCCACGCCAGACGAAGAAATCGTCGCAGTGCGCGCTCAAGCCGATCGCGAACTCGCTCCTTATCGCAGCAAAATGGCCGCAGCGCAAATCGGCCAGCTGCAAAAACAATATATTCACAAACGCCTTCTGGAAAAATACGGACTACCACGCCTCAGCTTGTTTTACATGTAAACCGAATCTCTATTCAGCGGAAGAATTACGCCACCCTTGACGTGGAAGAGTGCCGCAGGAAGTAGGTTGGAAGAGCGGCGCTTTAGCGCCGGGTGGAGCGCGCAACTGAGGGAGGCTTTAGACCCCGAGATATCTATCGATGACCCACGCATTCGACGCACTCATCCTCGGCGGCGGCGCGGCAGGCCTGATGTGCGCCATCGAAGCCGGCAAGCGCGGACGCCGCGTCGCTGTGCTCGAACACGCCGATCGCCTGGGAAAGAAAATCCTCATCTCCGGCGGCGGACGCTGCAATTTCACTAATCTCTATTGCCAGCCGGAAAACTTTCTCTCTTCCAATCCGCACTTCGCCAAGTCGGCATTAGCCCGCTACACTCCCGCCGATTTCATTGCTCTGGTGGAAAAGTACGGCATCCCCTATCACGAAAAAACTCTGGGACAGCTTTTCTGCGACCGCTCCGCACGTGACGTCCTCGGCATGCTCGAATCCGAATGCCGCGATGCCAACGTGACCATTTTTCTGAATACGAAAATCGAGCATCTCGAACGAACAGATGATTTCATCGCACACGCACCGAATGCCGAGTTCAGGGCTCCGGCTCTCGTCGTCGCCACCGGTGGTCTTTCGATTCCGAAGACCGGAGCAACCTCGTTCGGCTACGATCTTGCCGGTCAGTTCGGCCTCACCATCTGCAATCCTTGGCCCGCCCTCGTGCCGCTGCTGTTGAAGCCTGAAGATTCTTCCCGCTACTGTGATCTCGCCGGAGTCTCAACCGAAGTGATCGCCTCTTGCAGCGGCCAGCAATTTCGCGAAAAAATGCTCATCACGCATCGCGGCCTAAGCGGTCCCGCGATTCTTCAAATTTCCTCCTACTGGAGGAAACCGCAGCCCATCCTTATCGACCTCGCACCCGATCTCGAAGTCACCGCCGCATTTCAGAATCCTACGCCGCCGCGAAATCTCGCCACCCTCCGCACGGAGT
Organism: Candidatus Sulfotelmatobacter sp.; assembly: GCA_049696955.1. GTDB lineage: Bacteria > Acidobacteriota > Terriglobia > Terriglobales > Acidobacteriaceae > Sulfotelmatobacter. Next base: position 2,964 of record JBAVUV010001088.1, read on the forward strand.
TGCGAAAGTTTCTACCTCACCGGCTCGCAGACCGTTGGCTGGAATTAAATGCCCCAGCATCCTGGACGAATGAAGCGCTGGCAGATTTCGAAAAGCGATTGCATACCTGGGCCATCTCACCCGCCGGAACCGAAGGCTATGACAAAGCCGAAGTCACCGCCGGCGGCATAGACACGAATGAACTCTCCGCCAAGACCATGGAGAGCCGCAAAGTCCCCAGCCTGTTCTTCATTGGCGAAGTCGTCGACGTAACCGGCCATCTCGGCGGCTTCAATTTTCAGTGGGCCTGGTCCTCCGGCGCCGCGGCGGGACGAGCGTTGTAACATTTCCCATCGCATTGTCCGACGACAGCAAAAACCGGTCGAACTCCGCGTTCGGACCCTCCGCAGCCGAGAGCGGCTCTAGCCCTCCCATGCCGTAGAATCAACTCTTGCTCCTAAACATTGAAAAGCTAATCTATGGCGGCGAGGGACTTGCCCGCCTCCCCGCCGATGCTCGCGGAAAAGGCAAAGCCGTATTCGTTCCTTTTGTTCTCGCTGGAGAGAAAATCGAAGCGGCGCTCACCGAGGAAAAGCCCGGCTTCGCCCGTGCTCAGGCTACGGCGATCATTGAGGCGTCTCTCCAACGGGTTCCGCCGCCCTGTCCACATTTCGGCCGTTGCGGCGGATGCCACTACCAACACACCACTTATCAGCATCAACTCGAAATCAAGAAAGAAATCCTGCGCGAGAACCTGCGCCGCATTTCTAAGCTAGAACTGCAATGCGAAATCGAAGTCCATCCCTCGCCGCCCTGGAATTATCGCAACCGCTCACGACTGCAGGTTCGCACCGATCCTGCCTTCGCCGCCGGATACTTCAAGTTCGGCTCTCACGAACTTCTCCCCGTCGAGGAATGTCCCATCAGCTCGCCGCTGATTAATCGCGGCATCGCGACCCTGTGGAAATCTGGACGCGCGGGGGGAGCCGTGGATGGCGTGCGCGAAATTGAATTCTTCGCCGGTTCCGATTCCGAGGGAAACGAAACCAAACTTCTCCTCGAGTTCTTCTGCGTCCCCGAGGCTCGCCGTGCCGCCGTTCGCGCCTGGGCCGAAGAATTGTGCGCCGCCATGCCGGAAATTGCCGGCGTAGCGGCATTTCGCGAACCGCAAAAGGGTGTGCAGCAACCGCTGGTCTCGGTTGGCGCCTCCGAATTGACATATCAGACGAAGGACGCCGCTTATCGCGTCAGCGCCGGTGCTTTTTTCCAGACCAACCGCTTCATGGTTGACGAACTGGTGCGCATCGTCACGGCTGATCGTACCGGTGAACGTGCCCTTGACCTATACGCCGGAGTCGGACTGTTTTCCACAGCCTTGGCCCGTGACATCCGTCACATCGTTTCTGTCGAGTCATCACAGACAGCCGCCAGCGATCTTGCATACAATCTACCCGTGACCGCAAAGGCGGTTCACGCCGCGACCGAGCATTATCTGGCTGGGCTCGGAGTGAAGGGGCGGCCCGGACCTGGTGCCCAAGGTGGCGCAGTCCCATACGGCGCAGTCGGCGAAGGAGCATTCCTCCCCCAATTGTTCCAGCCCGACCTAGTGGTGGTCGACCCGCCCCGGGGCGGATTGGGTGATCGCGTGGCGCGTTTACTTGCGGGTGCGGGCGCGCCCCGCATCACCTATGTGTCCTGCGATCCGGCAACTTTGGCTCGCGATCTGGTACCTCTGCAGAGCGCAGGTTATCGTGTCGATCAGGCTCACCTTGTCGACTTATTCCCTCAAACCCACCACCTGGAAAGTGTGCTGCACCTGAGTCGCTGAACACGATTCGCCGAACATAATTCGTTGCATCTCGATCGCTGCAGAAAAGCTGATCCGCCTATGTGGGGACAGCCGCCCTCGGCTGTCCGTCGAGCGAAACGAGGCCAGCTCTTAATTAGCCACCATTCGATAGTCAACGTAGGTTAGCCCTGAATGCCGCCGCTGCCACAACTTACCCAACCTACACGTCCGCCCTCGCCAAACGAATTCCAGTTCAAGCCCACTCGCCAGCCCATGCTCTGGGCCGCCGTCCTCTATTCGGCAGGAATCATCGCCGGCACGCA
>JBAVUV010001089.1:0-1929 GCA_049696955.1 Candidatus Sulfotelmatobacter sp.
CTGTGGAGCCGACCGTATTGGCTAGTTGATCGGCTATGCAAATCTCACGAACACCTGCTCGCTGGCTCTCCTCGGCGATCCTGACGCCGGTGCTTACGAGCTTCTATTTTCCTTTTCGTCTCCTGAGGAGAAAAGCGAGTTCCTGAACCTGGTCCGTTAAAATCAGGACATGGGAAGGACTACATCGTTGAGCTTACGCCACCCACCACCGAAATAAGCCGGAGACGGCGGAAACGGAAAAAACATGAAATTAGAAACTTTCAGCTGCCCCCCAAAACGGAGTCTATATCAACGCTGAGCTTGCAATCTTGAGCTGATAAAACATTCGGACGCCGTTGTGCGCTCGAGCCTTGGATCCTTGTCCGTTCCGATGTACTCATTCAAGAAATCCAATACCTTCTTGACCTTTGGCGTCAGAGCATTTGGGCTACAGTACAAAGCCCAAAGGGGTATGGGAGAAGGGGACCAACCCGGTAAAACATGGACCAGAACCTTGCGGAACGCCGGGGCTTTCGCCATCCAGAGCGGAAGCACCACAATCCCCACACTATCCAATGCTAGTTGCCTAGAGACAACCGGATCTCCCGTTGTGATGTGAAATGCCACAGGAGAGACGATCATGGTTTTGTTGTTTGTCAGTTCCCATCGGGAGATTCCTACACAGCGATGATTCACTAATTCCTGCGGAGTCTCCGGAAGCCCGAATTCACGCAGATATTCTTTACTTGCAAATAGACCTCGAATTGAGCCTGGAAAAGAACGGATCATGCGGGACGAGTCATTCGGGGGCGACACTGTAAAGATGATGTCCACATCCAAACGCGGCAACGGGACATGCGCCGGACTGAAATCCTGAAGATCGATCTTCAGATTGGGAAACGCGTTGACCAGCTTTCCCAAAATCGGTGTCAAGAGATGCCGAATCATTGTTCCGGGACATGCAATCCTGATTATCCCTGTAGGGTTAAGGCGATGTCTGTCTAGTCGTTCGTTGCCGTCGCTGAGCGCCCGCAAAGCGTGTCTACAAGACTGAAGATAGTCAGTGCCGGCATCGGTCAAGACGAAGCCTTTGGAACTCCGATTGATCAGCAGCATCCCTAGACTTCGTTCAAGGCGCGTGAGGGAGCGGCTGACTGTGGAAGTGGGAACACGCAGCTTTTTTGCGGCAGCACTCAAAGTGCCGGCCTCGGCGGCAGCAACGAACATTACAACGTCATTGGCGTCGTACTTAACCAGTCAGAACAAACCTTTCCTCGTTTTCAGCAGCGATGAAGAATAGCAGGCGGCACTACAACGGCAAGAATTATAAACCGCATCGCAAGGAGACTGTATATTCCCCGTTCCCGCCACCGTCACGGGGGCAAGTACCGCAAAGCTGGAAACGAAATCCATCAACATACCCATCGCATCCTCTTCGGAGCGGCGGGACTCGAACTCAGGAAGTTTATTGACACGGATCGGAGTTGCGCATTATCTCTTCGACACTTTCGTTGATCAGGCTTCCTTCAGCAGTTCCGTCCGATAGCGAGGCGTAATTTCCTTTGCCTTCTTCAGGAAGGCTGCCTGTCCGTCAGGGCTGAGTTTCGCAGGCGACGTTGTTCTTGTTGCAACCTTCACGCCAAGTTCCATGAAGAAGTTCTCCGATCCTGCGGGTGAACAGATGCAGAGTAGCCGCGCAGCGCTTGAAGAACTGTTATGAAATTGGTGCGGAGCGTTCGAAGGGATGTTGATCGTGTCACCAGCCTTGACGATCGATTTCTTTCCGCGGAAGGTAGCCTCGACCTCCCCCTCAAGCAGAATGAATGTTTCCTCGAAGTCATGGCGATGCGGCCCAGGGCCACCGCCAGGCGGAACGTGCATGTCGATCACGCAAAAGCGTCCGTTGGTCTCGTCACCTGACACCGTGATGGTGTAGGTATCTCCCACGAC
>JBAVUV010001090.1:0-3974 GCA_049696955.1 Candidatus Sulfotelmatobacter sp.
CTCCCGCGCGCAGCAATACATCGCGCAGCCGCGGCCCGGAAAACCGGGCTGTGCCTACCGCACCTTTGCCCCACTGAATGCCCGGGACCTGCGGGCGGTATAAGGTGCGGCCGTTGCCCGCGCACTCAAGCGTGTTGACCACTGAGTGCGCCTCGATCTTGGAAAGCTCGGCCAAACTCAACGTGAGCGGCTTCTCTACTTCGCCGCCGACGGACACACGCCAGTCCCCGGCATCAAGCTCAGTAGGTTCGTACATGTGGTTGCGCACGAAGAATCGCGGGACGGGCGTAAGCCATGTGTTGAAATATTCGACCGGACTCTCCAGATCGATGAAGCGGAATGAGCGAAGAATCATGCCTTCTTCGCGCGGGAATGGGATCTGTTGTCCTTGCGGAAGCGCCCAGGTCAATAACGGCGCGGCGCCTGTAAGGAGCGCCGCTCCCGACATGTGCTTAAGGAATTCGCGTCTGGAGTTCATAATTAAATATCATTTCGCAATATCGTCTCGCGATATTGTATTGCGTATTGCGAACAGAGATTCGGAAATCGACATTCATTGTTCATTGTTTCTCGCAAATCAAGTAAACACTGCCGGCCCGGAAAAGGAGAGTAGCCAAAACCGAGCCGGCGGCGCTTCCGAAGGGAAGGCGCCCTTCGAAAAGTTGAAGCATTGAAACCGTTTACCTCGGGTCGAATCCGGCCGCGAGATCTTGCTTCCGGTTACGGCAAGATGTAACGCAAGGACGTAAAGACCATATTGTCCAGTCCTTCCGGCGAGACCCCGACCCCTTTCGTAAAGCCGGTACCAGACCAGGTATCGCGCGTTACGTAGGAATACTGTGTCCCAAACTGGAATCTTCCCCTGGGTCCGCTGTAAAAGCGGTACCAGAAGCCGAGGGTGCCTTCGATCAAAGCGCGCGTATCGGCCGTGCAACTAGTGAGGCTGGTAGGAGTGAATCCGGTGTCCACCGAGGGAGGCAATTCGGTGTAGCAACCGGAATTGTTAAACAGCGGAGCTCCGTAACCCACCTCTTTTCCCGTGATCGGGTCAAAGCTGGCCGCTCGCGCAGCGTATTCGACGCCACCGTAACCGTAGATATCGAATTTCCTGGTCCGCAATTCGAGAGTTGTTAATTCGGCGAAGTTCTTAATCAAATGCAGCGTACCGTCGCCATTGATCGAGACATCGGAGAGTCCGCCCGCGGCGTAGCGTCCGGTTCCATCGCCGCTGAAGGCTTTCAAGCCGAAAACGATATGTCTGTGGTCGAAAGCCCAGCGTGCGCTGGCGCCGAAAGCGCCGCCAGCTTTGGAAGCGTTGTACGCCCCTAAAGCATTGGGCCCGGTTCCCGCGCCACTCGGGCAAGGTCCGGTGGTTGCCGGTGCGACGAGTACTACTTCGCCGCAGGGAAACACGCGGCCGGTAAACCGGCTAAATATGCCGAAGACCTCGTAGTGTCCAAATCCAGGATCAAAGGCGACCTTCGCGAGAAGATCGGGCGAAGGATTGAAGGTGTAAGTGGCAGTGGTGTTGTAGCTGTTGCTCGCGCCTGCCTGACCGAGGAGGAAATTATCTCCGTTGCCATGCGTGGTGAGTGTGCCTTGCGGGGCTTCTACGGCGAACGCCAGCGCAACCTTGTCGCCGAAAGCTTTAGAAATGCGGATCCCAGCCTGGCGAGCATAAACGAAGCCGACGTTGTAAGTCGAGTCGATTGTCTTCGGTCGCGCGTCATTGGTCCTGCCCAGGTCATCATCCGGAGCGATGCCTTTACCGTTCTCTGTCGCCAGAGTCCACATCTGGCCGCCCTGAAAACTCCAGCCATTATCCATTTTGGCTCGAACCCAAGCCTGGCGGAGACGAAGAGTGTAGCTATTCGTTGAGTTGGAGTTGGAAGTGACTCCGGCCGACAGAAAGTCAGCCGAGACGTAGCTGGAAAGATCTACTCGTCCCGCCTGACCATTGACGAAAGCAGTGATTTTCGATTGGCGGGCTGACGCGAAAAATTCCGGCACCGAGCTCTGAGAGGCGCCGGGCATCGTAAGGGAGTTGAAGGGCGTGGCAACGTCCGCTCCGAGGGCTCTGGAACGGCGAACAAATTCGGCAGCGGCATATCCGCCGGGCGTAATGCTGATGCCTCTGAAACGAATGGTGAGCGGACCTTCCATCGGACTTGGGCCGGGCAGCGTGCCCGAGTCTTGCGGGTTCTGGGCAGTAGGGGGAGCGTTGCCCTGTTGCAACGCAGCGTCGGTTGCAACCGCAGCCGTCACCACTTGTTGCGGCGGGGCAGGTTGCGTGTTGGACTTACTGGCAGCTTCCGCCGCTGCTTGCCGGGCCTCTTGGCGTTCCAGTTGCTCAGTAAGCCGGTTGATTTGCAGTTGCTGCGCGGCTAGAGCATCTTTCAGCGCTTGAACATCCGCAGCAGTGACGGTGGGCGGTGCGGGTGCGGCCGCTCCATCTTTGCCCGCGGGCGCGCCTGACGGCGGGTTTTCTGCCCACGCTCCGGCGATTAAAGCCGCGAGCGCAAAGGCAGTGGCGATCAGCTTCTTGCTTGGTTTCATGGAATTTGCGATCCTCTCCTTTTGAGTTTTGGTCGAATAACTTTGAACTGAGATTCACAGAACCTCTTGGCAACGCAGTCATACCATATGTTCTTTATTAACACTATCGACTTACTCGTGTTTCCTCAAACACCAGTCACCACCCTTGCTGAACATAGTGTGAATTGCGAAGATATTTTGGTGCAGCCGCTAGGATTGGTTCAGGCTATCAATAGCATTCACTCACTCTTGTTTCCCCCAACCACCATGGACAATACGCTTCCCTTTTCCTTCTTCTTCGTTCTCTTTGCTCGGGGTGCGCGCGGCGCTGGTTCGGCGATGAGATCGGCTAGACTCGTATTTTCCAGAATATTGGCGGCTGCGTCGCGCACATCGAGAAACAACTGGTAAAGGGCGCGGTGGGGCAGGTCGCGGTCGATCAGAGTGCGCAACTGTTCGGCATCACCGAATGGCGCGAGCGGCCCGTCGATCAAACGCATGATCTCGCTCAACCGGATGTCGGAGGGATCACGCCGCAACTGATACCCGCCCTTGGCTCCGCGCACGCTCTCTACCATGCGCGCGTTCTTCAGTTCGAGGAGGATGAGCTCTAGAAACTTCTCTGGAAGATTCTCCTCGTACGCGATCTCGCGGATCTTGATCGCTCCCTGGTGGTAGCGACGAGCCAACATCATCATCGCCTGCAATGCGTAGAGTCCCTTTTGCGAGATTTTCATAGGGGCGCTATTATGCCATAAAGTCTATGGTATTGATAGACTTTATCTCGCTACCTCTGCAATTGGTCAGCCATTGAAGCACCGCTGCATGAAGATTTCCGACCACCCATTTTCAATGGTTTGCAGAATGGGTTCCGGAGAAAATGATGGTACGGTGTGCAGCAGATTGCAGTCGAAAGAACATCTGCTTCCCTAGCTCGCAATGGCTTTAGATTCTGACTCAGGCAGCACGCGCAGAACTTGTACCGTGATATTGTCCGGTCCGCCGCGCTGCAATGCCAGCTTCACCAAGACGGCGCAGCACCCAGCCGGATTGTTTCCCTGCACCGCCGCCTCGAGTTCTTCGTCGCTCACTACGCCCCACAAACCGTCCGTACAGAGAAGAAGATAGTCGGAGTCTTGCAGAGCCATTGCCTGTTCGGCGCTCTGCACGGCCACTTCGATACCTGCTCCCAAGGCGGCCGTGAGTATGTGCCGCTGCGGATGCTTCTCTGCATCTTCGGCGCGGACGATGCCGGTCTCGACCAGCCGGCCTACATAGGAGTGATCGCGAGTCAAGCGCGCGATGCTCGCACCGCGCACTAGATAAAGGCGACTATCTCCGACGTGCGCAAAATAAAGTCGACGATCGCGGATCACGAGCGCCGTGCATGTTGTGCCCATGCCGTGAAGCGCGGGATGCTGCCCTGCATAGCTTTGGAT
>JBAVUV010001091.1:0-5187 GCA_049696955.1 Candidatus Sulfotelmatobacter sp.
CTCCAATATGGCGAATCGTATGAATCGACACCAGGACCTGAATGCAAAACGCTGAAAAAGGAATGCTGGGCGGGATTCACCACGATGCCCGCATGTCCGCGCCAGACAGCCAAGTCACCCGCTTGAGGAGTAGCGACTCGCCGAAAGTCGTCGGTCCCCTCATAAAGGTCGGAAGAGCTGGCGTACTCATAACGGAAGCCCGCGCGCTCATAGAGTGCGTGGACAAAATGCGAGCAATCGGAAGAGAAATCAGAACGATGATGGCGCGAATCCAGCGCGGTGCCCAGAATCGCCAAACCCTCGCTAGAAGTCAAGAGGCGGGGCACAGTCAGCTGCTCGTTAAGGTCAGGAGTGTTGCGGGTGACTGGATCAGCCCCGTTGGTGCTTCTTCGCTCGTGTTTCTTTGGCTCTCGCTCTTGCGCCAACCCGGGACGAACAGCAGCCAGGTAGAGCAAAACGATAAACAGGGTGCCTTTGGCGTGGAACCGCATAGTCCATCTTCTTAACGAACCTTCAAACGGCACAGGTCACAGGGGTGCCGACCAGGTCCGGGAAAGTATCCTGAACTCAGATGCACCTTAGGGTCCAAGGAGTTTCCAACTTTTTGGCTGTCGGCGGGTTGAGGTGCACTGGAGGGGAACACGCCGCGGCGAAGCGCAAAACCTTGAACTCCAAGATGTCGATTTGCAAGCGGCCACGCGGGAAGAGCGCACCTGCAGCGCGCCAAAAGGATTTTGATGCGACGGCGCACCAAAAACCTGTAGTCGCGCAATCGCATCGAAGCATCAGTTTTCCTGGAAGTCCGCAAGCGCCCTGTCGATGTGCCGCTGCACCATGGCCGCTCAGGGAAGGCGCTTCGCATCGCGGCACTTCTTGAGGGCCCAGCAGCGCTCGTGCTCCGGGCTCTTGGGGGCGCTTCTCCTACGGGCCGCGAATTCATTTTCGGGATCGAATTCGACGTGTCGAGCCTGGGAGCCACATAAACCCGAGGGCTGTATTAGAATCGCTCGCGACAGTCCTTAATCGACCTCGGGAGGCTTCAATGCGATCGCTGCGATCATATCGACCTTGGTTTTCTGTCATGGTCATCCTCGCCACAATGTGCGTCTTCAGGTTAACCTGTTCGGCACAAAGTCAGCCCAGTCCTCAGAAGAAACCCAAGAACATATCATGCGCGCACGATGACAGCGGATTGCAGTTGCCCGCAGGTTTTTGCGCCACAGTATTTGCTGAGGGCATTGGGCACGCCCGCCACCTGGTGGTCAGTCCGAGTGGAGTGGTGTACGTCAACACCTGGTCCGGAGACTACTACGACTTCGACAAACCGCATGATGGGGGTTTTCTGGTTGCTCTCCAGGACAAGACGGGCGCAGGAAAAGCGGACGTAATTGAGCGGTTAGGTGAAACCGCACAGACGGGAGGGTTCGGGGGGATAGGCATCGGCATGTATAAGGGGTCGATTTACGCGGAGATCAACGATCGCATTGTGCGCTATACACTTCCCGCCGGCTCCATCCTTCCAAAGGATGCTTCTGAAACAATCGTCTCTAAGTTGCCTCTCGGTGGCGATCATCCCATGCATCCGTTCATCATCGGTGCCGATGGGTCCCTGTACGTGGACGTTGCTACCGCAACTAATTCTTGCCAAGCGAAGAACCGGCAACCCAAGATACCCGGCGACAATCCGTGCACCGAACTTGAGACTCGCGGCGGCGTCTGGCGCTATGACGCCAACAAAACAAACCAGGTGTTTTCGCCCGCGGAGCGCTATGCCACAGGGATACGCAACGCGGAAGGTTTTGCCTTCGACTCTACGGGTCACTTATTTGTTACGCAGCACGGGCGAGATCAGCTGCATTCGAATTGGCCCGACCTTTATAAACCCGAAGAAGAAGCTACGCTGCCGGCTGAAGAATTGATGCTTTTGAAGTCCGGCGGCGACTATGGCTGGCCCGAGTGCTACTACGACGCGCAAAAAAAACTGGTGCTTGCCCCGGAATACGGCGGCGATGGCGGCAAAGCGGTCGGCGTATGCGCTAATAAGATCGGTCCAGCCGCCGCATTTCCGGCTCATTGGGCGCCCAACGGAATGGTGCGCTACCAGGGGAAAAACCTTCCGAGTCGCTACCGTAATGGCGTGTTCATTGCGTTTCACGGTTCGTGGAATCGAGCGCCGTATCCACAAGGTGGCTACAACGTAGTTTTTCAGCCGCTCGACGGCGACCACGCGTCGGGCACTTGCGAGATATTTGCCGACGGTTTTGCAGGAGCAAAGAAGACTCCTGAAGGCGCGACCTATCGCCCTACGGGACTCGCGGTCGGGCCAGACGGGGCGCTCTACATTTCTGAGGACATTCACGGGCGAATTTATCGGATTGTTTACAACGGCGATCCTGCCGGCCCAGCACCCAAGGGCACTCCCTGCCCGAGCAACTCCGCCCCCGCGGGCAATGTCGTTGCATCGTCCGCAGAGCCGCCGGAGATTGACACTGAGAACCTTCCCGTTCCCGAAGGGTCGACGGCGGACATGGTTGCGCTCGGCGCTCGCATTTACCACGGCCAGGTTGGAGGAGCGGGCTGTACCGGTTGCCATGGCGCGGATGGCACAGGCTCACAGCGCGGTCCTTCATTAACTAGTCAAGACAGACTCTGGAGCGACGGTAGTTTCGCCGGAATTCTAAAAGTGATCAAAGAAGGCGTGCCACATCCCAAGAAATATCCCATCGCAATGCCGCCGATGGGCGGGGCGCAACTCTCCGATACCCAGGCGTCGGCACTGGCTGCATATGTGTGGGGCTTCAGTCATCCGGTGTCAAAGTAGTCACTTCCAGCGCGAGTTCGCAAAGTAAACGATGTTCGCGCGCGGCTTGGACCGCCGAACTGGCTGAAGTTGCGTCACACGTTGCCGCAATTCGATTTGCAGGAGTTGAATCTCGAGAGGGGAGAAGTTGACATGTTGCGAACCCGAACATTCAAAGTCTTCAGCCTGCCGCTGCTCATGATCGTCGTAACGGCGATTGTTTCCGTCAGCAGAGCACAAATAAAATCGGTACCCAAGTCGAAGTTTGTGCTCTCCAGTCCGGACGCGCAACTCGCGGCGAAAGTTCCTGAGCTCTATACCGCGAACGTTTTCGGATGTAGCGGGGGAAATATGTCGCCCCCGCTGCAGTGGACCGGCGCTCCGGCTGGAACGAAGAGTTTTGTCGTAACGTTGTTCGATCCTGACGAGCACGGCGACCCCTCGGGATGGTGGCACTGGATCGTCTATAACCTGCCCGCGACTGTTGACAAACTTCCCAAGGGCGCTGGCGCGGAGCATAGCGCCGTTCTGCCGCCTGGAACCATGCAGGGCCGCACCGATCTCGGAAACGACGCTTATCACGGTCCCTGTCCTGACAAAGGCGACCCTCCACATCGCTATACCTTCACCGTGTACGCGTTGAGCGTAGAGAAACTGGATGTGCCCGCCGACTCCAGCGGCGCGATGGTGGTATCGACAGCCAAGAAACATTTGTTGGGGAAAGCGGTCTTGATCGCGCACTATGGGCGTTAAAGAACCCAAACTGGATCGACCCAGGCATCTCGAAAAGCCTGGTTGCAAGGATCGCCCCCGGGGTTGAAGACTAATATCTAGGAAGGGTGAGGTTTTGCGAGAGCGTTTTTCAGAGTGAATTGCGATGAGCCGTAGAGCGTGCGTGATCGGTGCCGGGCCTAACGGGCTGGCTGCGGCTATTGTTCTGGCGCAGGCGGGCGTGCAAGTGGAGGTTCTGGAGGCGGAGTCTACGCCAGGTGGGGGAGTGCGCACGCTGGAACTGACTTTGCCGGGATTTCGTCATGACTTCGGCTCGGCAATCTATCCGCTTGGGGCAGGCTCGCCATTCTTCTCGTCGCTGTCTTTGAATGACTACGGATTGGAGTGGATTCATTCACCGGCCGCGTTGGCACATCCGCTCGATGACGGGACGGCGGTGATGTTGGAACGCGACCTCGACGAAACAACAAATTCGCTTGGAGTGGACGGAGCGGCATGGGACAAGCTTATGCGTCCGTTCGTCGAGCACTGGAGTGAGTTTGCTGCGGAGATTTTGCGTCCGGTTTCATTGATGCCGAGGCATCCGTTGCTGATGGCGCGCTTTGGCTTGGTTGGGTTGCGGTCGGCAGAAGCTGTCGCTCGCCGGTTTCGCAGTGAACGAACGCGGGCTCTGTTCGCGGGGCTGGCGGCGCACTCTTTTCTTAGCCTGGACGAGCCGTTAAGCGCGGCATTCGCAATCTCGATGGCAGTCCCGGCACATGCCGTGGGTTGGCCGATTCCTCGGGGCGGTGCGCAGGCAATTACTGATGCACTGTGCGGAGTTCTCTCCAGCCTGGGTCGGAAGGTACGGGCTTCGTCGCGGGTACAGAGTGTTTCAGCTTTGGGCGACTACGACCTGATTCTTTGTGATTTGACTCCGCGTCAACTCATCGCGCTTGGAAAGGAAAAATTATCTAACAGCTACAAGCGGCAGCTGGAAAGATTTCGCTATGGCCCCGGCGCCTTCAAAGTGGATTACGCGCTGAACGCACCCATTCCTTGGAAGGCTGCTGATTGCTTGCGAGCGGCCAGCGTGCACCTGGGCGGAAGTTTCGAGGAGATTGCCGCCTCGGAGAAGGCGGTTCGAAGCGGACAGCTTGCGGAGCGCCCGTTTGTGCTGCTGGCCCAACCCAGCTTGTTCGATAGCTCACGCGCTCCGGCTGGCAAACATACAGCTTGGGCGTATTGTCATGTGCCGAATGGATCTAAAGTGAACATGCTGGAGAAGCTGGAGAATCAGATTGAGCGTTTCGCTCCCGGCTTTCGTGAGTGCATTTTGGCGCGCCGTGTGTTTTCTCCCGCCGATCTTGAGAGCATGGATGCCAACCTGGTGGGAGGCGATGTTGGAGGCGGCGTCATGGACATTCGTCAGTTTCTATTCCGACCGACGTGGCGGCACTACGCTACCTCGGCTCGAAATATTTATATTTGCTCGGCATCTACTCCTCCGGGTGGAGGAGTGCATGGCATGTGCGGCTATAACGCGGCGAGGATGGCGTTGTCGAGGTTGGGTGCTGATTGGAGGTCGCCTTAGGAGTCTCTAATTAAGCCGCCACCAGTGACATAGATGTTTTGAAATGGGACTGTAGCTTCAGGCTACTTTGACTGCTTAATTG
>JBAVUV010001092.1:0-3923 GCA_049696955.1 Candidatus Sulfotelmatobacter sp.
CCACCAACCGAAATCGACTCGATGTATCTAATCTACATGGGTCTCGGCGGAAGCGTAAGGCCACGAAGTACATAGCCCTTGGTAATGTCGAAGGCGCAAACGTGAAAAGGGGCGGCTGGTTAGGCCGCCTCAACAGGTTTACGGGCAAGGAGCTAGTTCGATTTCTTCGCTGGCGCTTTCTTCTTGCCGTAGTTAGTTTCCACCGGGGCGCCGATAGTGGCCAGCATCTGCTTGGCCACGTCCGCGTATGGGCCTGCGGGCTGTAGCTCCAGATACTTGTTGAAGGCCTCCGCGGTGCCGGGTGGAGCGATCGTTTTGTTGCCCTGCAAGGTTGCTTTCCCAATAAGGTTAACGCCCTTCTGATAGTAGGCATCGGCCTTGTTTGGATCGGCGGCTATGCATTTATCAAAAGCTGCGATGGCCTCGTCGCCTTTCCCGGCGTTGGTGAGGACCGCTCCCATGTTGTAGTAATACTGCGCCGCACCTGCGGGATCGGCTTGAGCAGCTTGCTGGTAGGTTTTTGCCGCATCGTCGATCTTGCCATCTTTTGCGTAGGCCTCGGCCAGATTGTTGTAATAAGCCGCGAGAGTCTTGGTGGCGTTGGGGTCTTTGTCATTGGTGACGCCCTGTTTCAATTGCAACGCTTTTTGGTAGGATTCCACGGCCGAATCGAGGCGCTTTTTCTTCTCCGTGGAATCTGTCTGTTTATTGGCTGACATGCGATAGGCGTCACCCAGCTTGAACCAGATAAGATCGCGAGTGGCGTCAATTTCGTTCGCCGATTTCAGGTCAGCAATGGCTGTCTCGAAATCACCAGAGTCGGAGGCTACTTTGGCCGCCGCCAGCTTTTCGTTTAGCGCCTTTACCGTGTTCACTTCTTTCTTTTGCTTTTCTTGCTGTTCCTGCTGAGCCTTAATTTGCTCCGGAGTTAAGCCCTGTCCCTTGGCTTGGTCCGCGGCCAACTTTTTCATGTCAAAGTCGAGTGTGTTTTCGTCCAGTGTGACTTGAAATTTGTTTTGGTGGAACATTTCTTTGTTGGCCTTCTGGTCATCGGCATCCTTATACAAGGTGACGTTGTAGCTGCCGGGCCCAACGCCGAGCGAGAAATACTCGCCCTTCTTGTTGGTCTTCAGTGTGTATTTTTGACCATTGTCCTGATTGGCGAAAACGACGATTCCCCCAACGATCGGATTTCCTTCAATGTCCTTGCAAACCCCTTTGACTGTTCCCGACGCCCCCTGCGCGAACATCGGGGTCGCGCATAGTCCCAGCATAAAAAAAACAAGAGTGAATACTGCGAGTTGCCTCTTCATCGTGGCCTCCCGGCCTACTGGATTATTAAATATCGCTTTCCGATTGCTAATTGAAAATCGAGGCGAGCGGCGCTTGGTTTTCAATCAACTTGGTTCTTGATCAACCTGCTTTTCAATCAACAATCACCATCAGAACTCAACAATTGTTTTTTCCGCGTAAGGAATCGGATCGTCGACTCCGGCTGCCGCAAACGCCCGCAAGCGCAAAATACAGCTATCGCACCGGCCGCAGGCTTCGTCCTCCCGGCTATAGCATGACCAAGTTAAATCCAAGGGAGCATTCAGTTCAAGGCCGAGCTGAACAATTTCCGCTTTGCGCATGGCAATGAGGGGGGTGACGATTTCAATGTTCCCCTCCTTCGTTCCCGCCCGAATGACGCGGTTAAAGGCTTCATAGTACGCGGGACGGCAATCGGGATAGCCGGAGCTGTCGGGTTCGACGGCGCCGATATAGATCTTCTCCGCTCCCAATACCTCGGCCCAACTGACGGCGACAGATAAAAAATGCGCGTTGCGAAAGGGCACATAAGTGACTGGGATTTCACGATCTTTAGGAGGTTTGACAGGCACGGCGATCTTTTGGTCGGTGAGCGCCGAGCCCCCGATTACGCGCAGGGCTTCGTTTCGCACCAGCAGCCTGTCCTCGATATTGATATTCATGCGATCGCAAATTGCCAGGAAGGATTGCCGCTCGCGTTGCTCAGTGCGCTGCCCATAACTTATGTGCAAGGCAGCGACTTGGTAATCGCGGGCCGCGAGCGCGGCGCAAACGCAGGAGTCCATTCCTCCGCTTAAGAGAACGATGGCACGGGATTTTGCTGGGTACGACATCTCTCGTTAATAAGAATTGTTGATTGTTGATTGTTGATTGTTGATTCAAAAGCGTAAGCGAGCGAGAGTTTCAATCAACAACCAGCAATCAGCAATTTCTTCACACTCCCTTTACCGCCGGATCCCAGATAAATTTGTGCAGTTGAAGCCCCAGACGAGCGGGAACTTCATCGGCAAGCATCCACTCGGCCAATTCTTGAGGATCGAGCAGGCAGTGCGAACTATCTCGCGCGCCGGTGGCATCTTTGCGAAAGGCCGGCGAGAATAACACTGCATTCACACGCTCGGCTAGATTGTGTTGCCCGACGAACTCGCGGGCGAATTCGTAGTCAGTGCGGTCGCTCAGCACAAACTTTACTTCATCGATCGCATTCAGTGCAGCCAGATTGTCGATAAGGAATGTGTCGGGCGCACCAGAGTGGGGACACTTCACGTCGACAATCTTGATGACTCGCGCCGGAACCCGCGTCAGTGGCCGCTCTCCGCTGGTCTCAAGCAATACTCGATATTCATCTTCCAATAGTTTTTCCATAAGCGGCAGCAGGTCCCTCTCTTGCAGCATGGGTTCGCCGCCGGTGATTTCCACTAATCCGCCGTTTGGACTAAGGCGCTTCACTTCGTCCATCACTTGTTCTGCCGTCATTTTGCGACCGCCGTGAAATGTGTACTCGCTATCGCACCAGGAGCAACGCAGGTTGCATCCCGTCAACCGGACGAAGACGCAGGGCAGTCCGGCGTGGGTCGATTCACCCTGCAACGATTTGTAGATTTCGGTTATCTGCATTCTTAGGTAGCTGCTGGCTGCTCGCCGGCCCGATTGCGGGCAGAACGCCCGACGAACCGCCGAGCTACGATTCCGAATACTTGGCGGTGGTGGTATCGGTTTCAAATACGGTTACATCTTTCACCCGAACCCGGCCATTCGTCACGCTTTTCAACCGCTTATTTGATTCATCGTAAAAATATTTTGCCAGGTTCTCCGCCGACGGATTGATCACGGTAAAGGGCTCAATGTCGTTGATCATCTGGTGATCGAGGCGCTCAATCACATGCTTCATCACTTCCCGCAAATCCTTGAAATCGAGCAACAGTCCGGCCTTGTCGAGTTCAGTTCCGGCCAGCGTGACCCGGATCTTATAATTGTGCCCGTGCGGGTTTTCGCACTTGCCTTTGTAATTGCGCAGGTAATGACCCGCGGCAAAGGTATCGTCAACTGTAACTTCGAACATGTACCCCTCAGCAGCTGGGCTTGAATACAGGCCAACCGCACAAATCACGGAACATCTATTGTACCGCTCACTGGCGCCGTTACGCTTGACGCCGGGCTTTGCCGAACTGTAGCTTTTCTATTCAACTTTCATCCGCAAAAGGAGCTTATGCTGCGTCGCAACTACGTTCCGGCCGTCTTCATTGTTTCCGCCCTCATCACCAGTCTGGCCGCGCAAAGCAAACCTGACTCGCCCGAGTTCGAAGTCAAAGAGCACTATACAAAGTACGAATACAGAATCCCTATGCGCGACGGGGTACATCTGTTCACGTCCATTTATGTGCCCAAAGACAGTTCGCGATCCTATCCGTTTCTGATCAATCGAACGCCCTACAGCGTGGCCCCATACGGCGTGGACCTGTATCGCAAACAGCTCGGACCCTCGCCCGACTTCGACAAAGCGGGATACATCTTTGTTTTTCAGGACGTGCGCGGCCGCTACATGTCGGAAGGCACTTTCGTGGAGATGCGTCCGCACATCGACAACAAGAGATCCAAGCAGGACGTAGATG
>JBAVUV010001093.1:0-1916 GCA_049696955.1 Candidatus Sulfotelmatobacter sp.
CGGAGCCACCAGGAATGTCATCAACTGCTGCTTCGGCAGCGCCTCGGTAAAAATCAACGGCATCAGAACCATGAGGCCAATCAGCCCTATCTCGAGAATGATCGCGAAGGTTGTCGTTCTCCCTCGCTTGGTCTTCAGCCTGCCACCGGACTCAAGAAGACTATCTTCAAACATGGTTGTCTCTCCCTACCACGACCTATGAACTCTTAGACACCACCCAGCTCCCATTTGCTCCCACAAGTAAGTTCGTTAAAACATCTAATGGCTACCACAAAATCGCTCGCCATACCATCCGGCAATCTACCTTTTTCCAACTGGCACGGCTGCGGGTCTTTTTCCCTTGCTGATTCGCCAGTCCTGATAGGCCACCAGAATCGGGGCCGCAATGGCGATAGAGGAATAAGTCCCTATCAGAATTCCGATGACCAGGGCAAGACTGAACCCGCGAAGCACTTCGCCACCGAACAAATAGAGTGCAAGCACTGTAAGGAAGGTAAGGCCCGCTGTCAAGATGGTTCGGCTTAAAGTCTGGTTGATACTGCGATTAACGATCTCTGAGAGCCTCTCGCGCCGCATGAGTTTAATGTTTTCGCGGATGCGGTCAAATACCACGATGGTGTCGTTATTAGAGTAACCAATCAAGGTCAGAATGGCCGCGATCACAGTGAGCGAGATGTCCTTGTTCAGCAGGGAGAAAGCGCCGACCGTGATCAACGTGTCGTGAAAAACCGTAACCACGGCCGCAACGCCATAGATCCACTCGAAGCGGAACGCCAGATAGATCAACATTCCGGCCAGCGAATAAAGTGTCGCCAACAGAGCCTGGCGCCGTAGCTGCGCGCCCACCTGCGGCCCCACGATCTCCACATTGCGAACACTAAAATCCGAGATGAAAAACTGGTCCTGCAAGGCGGCAACCACAGCCGGATCCACCGTGCCTTTCAAATCATCGAATGAGGTCAGAACGCCGCTATGCCCTTTATCTCTGGCGTCGACAATCGCCTGCGCCTGCTGCGTATATCTTTGGTCCGCGTCTGAGCCCAGGTGCAGTGGATCTTTATCCATCAGATAATTCTTGACGGCGAGCGAACTGGCATTGTTCAGATCGTCTTTGCCGGCGGGAGCGTTGGTTTCGAGGGCGTTGATAATCCGCGTCTTGCCCCGATCGAGCGCCTGTTCGCTGGTCTCCTGCACGTCCAGGTCAATCAGCACCTCGTTATAGGAAGGCTGATCGAAGCGCTGGATCTTCGCATTGTGCAGCCCGACATGGTCCATGGCGGCGCGCAGAGCATTGTCATTCGGCGTATGGGAAAACTTCACATACACCAGGGTCCCTCCGCGGAAGTCCACGCCATAAGGAATGCCGTGCCAGAACAGCATGGAGCACACGCCAGCCACGCTGAACACCAGCGAAAAGGCAAGGAAATACCACTTCTTGCCCAGAAAATCGATATTAGTATTGCGAAAAAACTCCACCGAGAAAGCCCCCTAAACTTGATCGGGTGTTCTGGCGATCGGGTGATCGGGCCATTGAAAACCAAGTTCCCAAGAGTCAGCTCTTAGGTTTTCAATCGCCCGATGACCCGATGATCAGATCACTCAATTTCTCAAATGCTCAACGCTTCGCCGCGCTGCTTCCGGCTCAACACCCAGTCGAAGATCACGCGCGAAACGAACACCGCAGTGAACAGGTTTGCCAGCAAGCCGAAGGTCAGCGTTACGGCAAATCCCTTCACCGGACCGGTTCCGAACAGGAACAAAATCGCGGCCGAAACGATGGTCGTGACGTGAGTATCGATGATGGTCTGGAAGGCATGCGCAAACCCTTGGTCGACAGCGGCCGCAGGCGATTTTCCGGCCCGCAGTTCCTCTCGTATTCGCTCAAAGATCAGCACGTTGGAATCGACGCCCATACC
>JBAVUV010001094.1:0-2133 GCA_049696955.1 Candidatus Sulfotelmatobacter sp.
AGAGCTCCTTCGTTCGACATTCTGGGCTCGTTTTTTCCGGCGTGGCTGGTCTGTTTCGTGGTGGCCATCCTGCTGACAGTTCTCTCACGAGAACTCTTGCGCCGATATGTGGAGATCGTTTGGCCGATCGTGACGTATCCGAGCCTGACCGCACTCTTCGCATTTGCGTTGTGGCTCACGTGGTTTCGCTAGATGTAGTTTCGCTGGACGTGGTTTCGCTAAACGTGGCTCGCTAAACAGGGAGCATCGAGCAATGAACACCGAGACGAATGCGGGATCTCGCAGGTTGGGGCGTTTGGTCAGCATCGGGATCGTGGCTGGTGCCGTGATCCTCGGACTGATCGTGCTTTATCACCAAAATTTCCATCCTCGAACTGAGGATGCCGAAGTCTTCGCGAATTTTATTGGGATAGCGCCACAGGTGGAGGGTCCGCTCATTCGCCTGAATGTGCGCGACAACCAATTCGTGAAAAAGGGAGAACTGCTCTACGAAATCGATGAGCGTCCCTATCAATACGCGCTGGAGAGAGCCATCTCGGAACAGGCGACTCTGGAAGGTCAGATCTCCGATGAGCGCCGCAGGATCGCGGCGTTGGTGAGTGCCGTTTCTGTTTCGCAAGCGAATATTCACAGCGCGGAAGCCGACGTAGAGAGCTCGGAACGTGCCCTCAACCGGCAGCGTGCGGAGTGGGCCTATGCGAACAACAATTTGCATCGCCTGGAGCCGCTGCTCACAAAGCAGTTTGTAACGGTAGACCAGATCGATCGTGCCAGGACTTCAGAAGTTGCAGAGTCAGAAGCACTGCGGCAGGACGAATCGCGATTACAGCTCGCGAAGGCGGAGTTGAACTCGGCTCTTGCCCAGCACCAACAATCTCAGCACGCCGTAACCACGCTGGAGCCACTGGTTAACCAGCGTGGGGCGAAAGAGGCGGCGGTAAAGAACGCGCGATATAACCTGGACAACTGCCGCGTTTACGCTCCATTCGACGCTCGTGTGACCAATCTCACCATTTCAGAAGGTGCCTACGCCCACGTCGGCCAGCAAGTGTTCACGCTGATTGACGCCCGTACCTGGTGGGCCATCGGAAATTTCCGCGAAGGTCAACTCAAGCGCATTGCGCCGGGAATGCGGGCCGATGTTTATGTTTTGTCGAAATCCAATATTCGTTTCACCGGAGTGGTGGATAGCATCGGTTTCGGAGTCACTCCGGACCCCGACGTGATTGGCACTCTGCAGCCCGGGCTTCCCGATGTTCAGCGCACGCTGAACTGGGTACATCTGGCATCACGGTACCCGGTTCGCGTCCGTGTGGAAAACCCCACGCCCGATCTGTTTCGAGTAGGTGAGTCAGCGGTGGTCACGATTCGAGGAAATTAAAACATGGCCACCTTCGCCCAGACTCTTCCTAAATCATCCAGTTCACTGGTCTGGCTAAAGGAATTTCTCAAAGAGGAACTGGCACCCTACCCGGGAAGGGCCGCGTTAGTAGCAAGAATGTGTGTTGCGGCAACGATCGTCATGCTTCTTACCATGACGTTTCGGATTCCTTTCGGGGCTTACGGGGCAGTCTATGCGCTGACGATCTCGCGTGAAAGTCCTGAAGCGACCACAAAGGCTGTTACGACAATCGTTGTTGCGTTCGCACTTTCTGTGCTCTACGTCCTGATCGGGGCAATGTTCTTCCTACAGGATCCGGATCTGCGTTTGATCTGGGTGGTGGTGACACTTTTCGTGATGTTCTACGCACTTAGCGCACTGACGAATTTCACCGCGGCTGCGCGTTTTGGATATCTGCTCATCATCACGATTCCGCTGTGGGATCAGCAGATTCCTTCGGAAAGCAAACTCGAAGGCACGCTTTGGGCGTTCGCAGCGATTTCGCTTGGGAGCCTGGTCACCGTTGCCGTCGAACTCATTTACGCAGAACTGAAATCGGGCGACGTCATTCTTCAGCCGCTCGGAGATCGCTTGGCCGCCACCGAGGAGCTTCTCGATTGCTTTGCGGGCGGTTCATCGGTCGGCGAAAAGACTAAGGACCAGATCACGCACTTTGCGATGGTGGGAACCTCGTCCATGCGGCGCACATTGCAACGTTCCGCCTATCCTCCGGCTTATCGTGAGCAGATGGG
>JBAVUV010001095.1:0-5666 GCA_049696955.1 Candidatus Sulfotelmatobacter sp.
AAAAAAACTTTGCCGTTCATACGGTTACTCTCCTGTCATCCTTCGAAACTTCCTTAGCGAATTGGTTCGCGGAATCTTCTGCCAATGCCGCGTCCAGAGCCTCGCGGCTTGCCAGCGACTGCAGCAGCTCGCGCTTCCGTTGTGAATCAAGATCGCTGCCCAATACAAGTCTTCGCGTCGCTCCTAACTCCGCAACCCAACGCGCGTATCCCGGACCAAACTGCCGTTCGAGCTGTTGCCTGATTTTCTGAGCGAGTGATGGACTTTGTCCGCTGGTAGAAACCGCGATCTGAAGATCACCGCGGCGCACCACAGCCGGATAATAGAAGTCGCAATATTCGGGAACATCCACCACATTGCACAGAACTCCACGCCTCTGCGCTTCCCGATAAATGGTTTCGTTAACAGCTGGCGATGCAGTGGCTACGACCGCAAGCGACACTCCGTCGAGATCTTCGGGAACAAACGCTCGAAGCTCGAGTGCGATTTTCTTGTCTCTTGCCCATCCATGCACCACATCGGAAGCTTCCAACGCAATCACATGGATGGACGCGCCCGTGTCGATTAGGCCGCCGATCTTGGGCTCGCCCACTTTTCCTGCTCCGACCACGAGACAGCGTTTGCCTTCAAGTTTTAAGAACATTGGGAACAATTGGCTCATCGCTTAACCTTCCACGCTGCTGGGAACGCGTCCCTCAGGCAAATCGCGAGCGACTGCATCAACGGTCTGTCCCGCCAGGTAGTCGCGCAATTCCGCATCGCTGTGGCGGGCAAAAAACTGCCGGAGATTTTCGCCCGCGTCACCGTCAGCAAGATATCTGCGTAAAAGCCGCTCAATCGCCTCTGGAACCTCGGTCGCAAGGCAGCGATACCCCACGGGACGCGCGATCGACTGATGCAAACCAACCGCCCCGCCCAGGCAGAAGTAATAGGCGTCCAGCATTTGGCCGTTGACTTTTAGTTTCTTGCCCTCTATGCCAATGTCGGCAATCCAGTGCTGACCGCAACTGTTCGGGCAACCGGTGACGTGCAGTTTCAGGTGCTGATCAAAACCGGGTAGGCGCTCTTGCAGTTCCTCAACCAGCCAACGCGAAAACGTTTTTGTTTCCGTAATGGCAAGTTTGCAAAACTCACTACCGCTGCAGGCAATGGCCCCGCGAAAAAACGGCGATCCACTCACGGGCAGTCCGATCTCGCCTAACTCTCTTGCCAACTCGTCAGCCTGCAAACGAGGGACGTTGACCATGAGCAGGTTCTGCATGTTGGTGGTGCGCAACTCGCCACCGGCGAAGCGTTCGGCAAGGTCTGCCGCCGCATCCATCTGTTCAGGAGTAATTCTTCCGCGCAACACCGCAGATCCTACATAGCAATAACCGGCTTGCTTTTGCGGATGGATGCCGATGTGATCGCGATAAACATCAGAGGGCGGATGCTCGCGTTCGGCGGCATCCAATTGAAATCCAATACGCCGCTCCAGATCTTTCTGAAAATCGCTCGGCGTCCAGCCATGCCGCAAGAATAGAAATTTCAGCCGCGCACGCTCCCGATGTTCGCGCAACGCTTCGGAGTCGCGAAACAGTTCGGCTACTCCCTGGACTACCGGGAGAACCTGATTCCAGCGGACGAACGCGTTCAGAGGAACTCCAAGATAAGGCTCCGTAGAAAGTCCGCCGCCCACGCGCAATCCGAAACCTATCTCGGACTTGCCACGAACGACGCGCTCGATTGCCGTCAGCCCGACATCGTTGATCTCAGGATACGGGCACCACACCCGGCACCCTGTGATCGAAATCTTGAACTTGCGTGGCAGATTGTAGAACTCGGCGTTGCCCGCCAGCATGCGATCCACTTCCAGAGCGAGCGACGATGCGTCGCAAATCTCATCCGCATCCACTCCGGCGACGGGGCAGCCTGTAATGTTGCGTGTTACGTCGCCGCAAGCGCCGGTGGTGTTCAATCCCACTCGCCAAAGTTGCTCCAGCACCTCCGGAAGATCTTCGATGGTGACCCAATGGAGTTGAATGTTCTGCCGCACCGTCAGATCAGCGGTGCCGCGAGCGTAGCGGCGAGTCAGATCGGCGATGGTACGGAGTTGGTCAGATCGCAGCAGTCCGTTGGGGATGCGAATCCGCAGCATGAAAAAGGGGATGGCTTTTCCCTGGCCGCCTTGACCACCAACGACGCCTGCGCCGTCGCCCTGCGTGTAGACCCCCCACCAGCGGAAGTAGGTGCCGATCCACTCGGGTGGAATCGAGTCGAAGCCTTCTCGCGCAAAACGGCGAATCTCGGCCAGCCCGTCCCACGGATTCATGGCACGCTTCAGGCGCTCGGACTTCTGTGCTTTGGTTTCAGTCACCGCATTGGTCATATATTCGCCGCCAAAAAGAAAAACCCACCGCCAGATGATTTCTGGCGGTGGGTATAAGTGCCGATAATTATGAAAGTCTTAAGTCAGCAATTTACCTGCGCCAGAGCACACGCATGCGCAACAACAACATGCACACATGCATTCCTGGCGGAAATTGCTGAAACTTGACATGTTGGTTTCGATGCTAGGCTGAACCTCAGGGATTCGTCAAATTACTTTCGATCAATAATTTCGATCCGCACCATCCGTATTGCAGATTCAGATCCGGCGGTCTCCGTTTCAAGCCGCCACTTCTATGCCCGCTCATAAAAACGAAAGAACAACGACTGCTTTGACACTGGCTCTGCTTTCTGGCTGAGCGCCGCCATCTGTTGCTGATTTAAGGGAGTGAACTCTCGCGCCAGTTGCACATTCTGTTCTAGCTGAGCAGTCGAATCGCAACCAATAATCACGGTGCTGACCGGCAGCGAAAGCGAATAATACATCGCCTGCCGCATATCGAGAGTTCCCGGCGTAGGCGCGAGCACCATTCCTTCCCACGAATGCTTCTGTTGCTCAATCGACGGCGGCGTCCATGACGAAAGGATGCGGCCACGCGCCGGTACCTTCATTCCAATGATGCCCATCTGCTTCTCGACCGCCAACGGCAGCAGTTGCTCCGAGAAGCTATAGTGATGCGGATCGGCGGCGTTCACGGCCATCAAAATCGTGTCGAATGGATAGCGGTGGATGGCTTCCATCAGCGCGTCCGGCCGGTAGTGTCCGGTGATGCCGAGATAGCGAACAATTTTCTGGTCGCGAGCCTGCAAGAGCGCTTCCATCGCTCCGCCCTTAGGAAATATTTCGTTGATATCCGTCATGGTCCCGATATCGTGCAGCTGCCATAAGTCAACGTGATCGGTCTGCAGCAACTTCAGCGAGGTTTCAATCATGCGCATGGAACCGTCCCGGGTTCGCTCTTTCGTCTTGGTCGCGAGGAACGCATCGCTGCGACGATGCTTCATCACCTTGCCGACATATTGCTCGCTCCAGCGATCTGGACCGCCATAGATCGAAGATGTATCAACGTAGTTCACGCCAAGATCGAGAGCCTTTTCGATGATAGGAACGGCGTTCGCTTCATTGTTGGCTTTCTCGAGGGCGGCTTGTCCTCCCAGGCTGAAGATGCTTACCTTATATCCGGTCTTGCCTAGATTTCGAGTCGGCATCGCGTCTCCGGTCGGAGTACTAGCGGGCAGGCTTGCGTGGCCGCTCACCACATCCGGAAGAGCTGCGGAGCCTAAGACAGCAGCCCCCATGATTCCGCCTGCCTTAAGAAAAGTTCGCCGATTGCTGTTGGATGAATGTTTGCTCATGACGTCCTCCATCTCTCGCGTAAGGAATCTACAATAGCGCCTGTCTCCCTCGGAATCCACGATTATTTCGAGACGAGTCACTCAGCCTGACTTTTGAAGCCCATGCCTGCCAGTACGCCCCGCATGTAGGCGAAGCTGGCGATCACGCCTGACATCGGATCATCGGGATGAATCTCATACTCCAGATCAACGAAGCCCGGATACTTTGTCGCGATGAGCGCCTCAAAAATCTTCCGGACCGGCATGAGTCCCTCCCCCACCGCAACCTGACTTTCCTTGCTCTGGAAATTGGAAAGATCTTTCATATGTAAGTTGAACAGCCTCGAACCTGTTTGGTGGATAGCTTGCACCACATCTGTTCCAGCCCGAACCGCATGTCCGACATCGATACAACACCCGATGCGGGGATCCATATCCTTCACGGCCTTCAGCACATCCAGTGGTGAATGCCACAACTTATCTTCGGGACCGTGATTGTGGATCGCGATTCGAATATCATATTCCTTCACGAACTTCTCAATTCGTGGCAGATTTTCCGGTGTAGGATCGCCGGCGACAATGACGCTAACCCCCGCCCGCTTGCAGTAATCGAACTTAGACCGTATGTCCGCGTCTTCATCTTTGGCAAAATAGATAGCACCGGCGGCGTGCAGCTTAACTCCTGCCGCAGCATAGTCGGATAGTGCGGCCGCTTCTTGCTGCGGATCCATCGGCAGATGATCTTTGACGTCTTTGGCGTTGAGCGCGAAGACATTGAGTTGCTTCATAAAGCCGATTAGCTGTGCGCGGTCGAAGTCACGGAATGTGTAACTGGCCAGTCCGAGCCGAATCGGCGATGCCTCGTCTGACGGTGAATGTATCTGATCCGAGGCCAATGTGCTTTTCGGAACGGCGCACGCTGCCGCAAGCAGCGCGCCTGACCGGACGAACCCGCGGCGCGAAACAGAATTCTTGATGATTGGCAACTCGTTAGACATGAGGCGCCCAGCCCTTCTCGTACTCACGTCCCCACATCTTCATGGCTTCCGCGTCGCCTTCTATTTTTCCATCTTTCACATCGAGATGAAGTTCGCGATTCACTTCCCACGCGATGTTCGAAAGCTGCAGCATCGTTACTGCCACATTACCGACAGATACGGGAGCATTCAGCTTCTCGCCTTTACGAATTCCGGCAATGAAGTTCGCGAAATGCGCGTCCGTCATGGAATCGCGCCCGATCAGGTCTGCGGATGAAGTCGCACCGCCCACCTTAAACTCGCTCGTCTTATTTCCCTTGAGGTCGTAGATCTCGTAGCCATCGCGGTCGATCAGTACCGTGCCAGTGGTTCCCATGATTGTCGAACCGCGATCCCGACCGTAATACTTCATCCCCTGGCAGCTCTTTCCTTCCCATGAAATCATGGCATCGTCATATTCGAAGCTAGTCACCAGAGTGTCATAGAACTGCCAATCGTCTTTGAACTGATATCTGCCGCCTGTCGAGGTCACTCGCCTCGGATAATCAACGCCGAGCGCCCAGCGGCAGACATCGACTTCATGTGTACCGTTATTGAGAGTTTCGCCGGTGCCATAAATCCGGAACCAATGCCAGTTATAAGGATGCACATTATCTTTATACGGACGTCGCGGCGCTGGACCTTGCCACAAATCCCAATCAAGCTGCGGCGGCACAGGGACTTCTTTCCCAACGCCGATCGACTTCCTGGTATTGACGTACCAGGATTTCGCGAAGTAAGGCCGCCCGATAATGCCCTGATGAATTTTGTCGACGATCTCAATCGTGTGTGGTGAAGAGCGCTGCTGCGTGCCCATCTGCACCAGCTTGCCATGTTTCTGTTGCGCCTCGATCAGCATCTCGCCCTCAGCCGGATTATGGCTGCACGGCTTCTCCACATAAACATGCTTACCCGCCTGCAATCCGGCGATAGCAATGGGTGTATGCC
>JBAVUV010001096.1:0-2222 GCA_049696955.1 Candidatus Sulfotelmatobacter sp.
CTGGATCTCTGCGCCAGTTGCTGTCTTCTCCACAGCCAAATCTTCCCCTGTAAATATGTTGCGGTAACTTCTGCCACAAACGCATTCCGGCAACTGAATAGTTGTATCGGTCCACACCTCAGCCCCAACCGGAGGGCGCTCCGAGCCATTCAGTAAACCTGACACGAGTCGCGGAACGATCACGATCAAGCTCGTGCTTTCGAACTTCCGAATGAATGCGACCGCGTGATTCGCCTTCGCTCCCCGAGCTTCCAACGGAACATAGTCGCCCAATCGGAAGACGTCCGGATATTCTTTCCGCAAGCAAAGGGTCTTCCAAATCACATACAGCTTGAGACGGCCATCTTGAGGGGGCTCCAACAATTCCGCCGCCGACACCGTATTTGACGCACCGCTCGATCTGCGGATGTTCTCAAACGCCTGCTGACGCCGGCCATAGTCGACCGGGCGCCGGTTGTCCGGGTCCACCAGGCTGAAATCCCACAAATCGTTACCCTGATAGATGTCGGGAACACCCGGGCACGCAAGTCTAAGCAGTGTTTGAGAGAGGCTACTCCACAGGCCTATGCGGGCAATGCGTCGCTGGAAAGGGATAAAATCCTTCAGAAATCGGTTCTGTTCATCAGGGCTTAATAAGGCCTTCACAAACGAAGAGACTGCCGTTTCATATTCACTATTGCGATTGATCCAACTCGTGTTCTGCTTGGCCTCGCGCATCGCCTTCAGCATGTAGTTCTCGATCCGCTCCCTGAAACTCTGCCAGTCGTTTTCAGACTGCATGGGTTCCGCTGGCCACGCTCCGATCAGCGTTTGATAAAGCAAGTATTCGTCGTTTGGTGAAGGAGCAGGTTTCTCATTCACCTTGCTTCGATGGACGCGATTAAATCGCCTCCATTCCCGCACTCGAAGTCTCCACAATCCCGGCATCTCCGATAGCGCGTCAATCCGTGTGCGCACATCTTCCGAGCGTTTCGAATCGTGTGTGCTGGTGGCCAGCATGGTGTGAGGCCACTCCCGCACGCGCTCCTGATTTGCTTTGTGAAAATCAGCGGTGGTAGTTCCAAAGCGATGAAGATCAGCGCCCACGTCGTTCAGTGACACCAGCCGGTTGTAGCGATAAAAAGCCGTGTCCTCCAGGCCCTTTGCCATCACCGGACTGCTGAACTGTTGAAATTTCATAGCGAAGGCGGTGACAGCCTTTTGATAAGCAGGATCCTGTCCCTCCGCGATGCTGGTCAAAAGCACTTCCCTGACAAAATCAAACACGCTTGCGTCGGCTGCCGGACTTCTCAACTTCGCCAGCGCAATTGCGCGGCGAATATACCCTGCATCATTCTCGGAGATGCCCTCTGCAGTCACATAGGTGCGGTACACCGGAAAGTTGGCAACGACTTCCATCAGTGCATCGCGCAAGCTGTTCAGGGTAAAGTCGCAGGTTGTTCGTTTAGAAAGGGCGATCCGGGTTAGTTGATTGGCCAACACATTGAGTTCACTGGCCAGCGCCACTCGAACAATCAGTTTTCTGCAGCGGTAGGCGAGGTCATCATAGCTCGCTTCAACGCCGGTAAAACTTCGGTAAAGGCTGTCAAAGCGCGCGACGGCCGACGGGTCGACATACAAACCGTTCACCAGGTTCGAAAAATCGTATCCGGTTGTGCCACAGACCGGCCACTGCTTTGGCAGCCGTTCCGAGCCGGTAAGAATTTTTTCGATGACCACGTAGCGCGACTCATCTTCCCCAGACTCGGAATTTGCAGCGGACTCGGAACTGTGCGCCGCTTCGACAATGCCCTGTTTTAGCCGGTTGAAATATTGTGCCGGATCGTACAGCCCGTCGGGATGATCCACGCGAAGACCATCCACCTTGCCCTGCGCTACAAAATCGAGAATAAGGTGGTGAGTCGGCTTGAACACCGCCTCGTTTTCCATGCAAAGACCCGCCAGGTCATTGGTATCGAAAAAGCGGCGATAATTAATATCGTCGGAAGCGACCCGCCAATTCGCCAGGCGGAAGGCCTGTGCCTTAATGAGTTCGTGAAGTTGTTCAAAACTTCCCGCGTCTCCGGGCGTTCCGTTAATCGACTCTATCGCTTGCAGGATGCATGTCGCGACCTCCGGGGATCTTTCGCACAAAGCCGCCAGCCGGCGTTTGTTAATCTCCTTGTCGCGATTGCGCTCGGCGATTCGGTCGGGGCTCGTCTCCTGTCGCGCCGGCAGATGGC
>JBAVUV010001097.1:0-5342 GCA_049696955.1 Candidatus Sulfotelmatobacter sp.
CCGCCGCCTCAGCCATCTTGGAGCGAGGAACGAGCATCCGGGTGGGTGCGTTGCATGATTGTCCGGTGTTGCGAAAGCATTCCTGCACGCCTTGCTTAACCGCTTTGTCGAAGTCAGCGTCATCCAGAATGATGTTGGCGGATTTGCCGCCGAGTTCCTGTGTAACCCGCTTCACAGTAGGAGCCGCAGCTACGGCCACCGACACGCCAGCTCGTGTGGACCCGGTAAAAGAGATCATGGCAACATCTGGATGCGATGAAATCGCGGCGCCCACGGTAGGCCCATCTCCATTCACCATATTGAAGACACCGGGTGGGACGCCAGCTTCATCCAGGATTCGCGTAAACAAGTAGGCGGACAGAGGCGCAATTTCACTAGGCTTAAGGACCATGGTGCATCCGGCCGCTAGTGCGGGAGCGACCTTGGTGACGATCTGGTTCATCGGCCAATTCCAGGGAGTGATCAACCCACAGACTCCAACCGGCTCTTTTCGCATTAGTGTCGAACCCTTGAGCTCTTCGAATTTGAAGTGTTCCAGGACCTTCACGATCTCGAGAAAATGGGCAAGTCCAGCCGGCGCCTGGGCTTTTCTGGATAGTGAGACGGGAGCACCGATCTCCTCAGAAATCGCTTCGGCCACTTGCTCCATCTTTGATTGGTAGACACCGATGATTCGGCGAAGAAGCGCCAAGCGCTCATCGGGACTGGTCTCCGAATACGGTTCGAAGGCGCGTTTGGCCGCCGCCACGGCGCGGTCAACATCCGTTGCGCTACCCAGCGAGATAGTGGCAACCGGCTCCTCGTTTGCGGGATTGATCACTATGAAGTCGCGGACTACAGCGGGATCGACCCACTTGCCGTCGATATAGAACTGGCGAAAGTTTTTCATGGATTTGGGTAGTGCTCAATTTGTATTTCCCGGCGATGAGCTAGCTGAAATTGTATAAGAAGATGGTTGCCGAAAATCGCCACTCGCCCTTTCCTGACCAGTTGCGAGATTTGGTTTGCACCGAGTTCATTCGAAGCGTCGCAGCCGCGCCTCGTCTTTTGCTGGGCCGAGGTAGGAATACTGTCATCCCGCTCTCCGTTTCCCATTACCCTCGTAACTTTAGCTCCCGTTACTTCTTGCTTACCTTTAAGCTGGCATGAATTTCAGCTCCTTATTAGTGTGCTCGGACGAACGCGCCCTCCGTGTTCTTAGCAACGTCCTGAGCGAATTGGAAATCGATGTCGAGCACTGCGCGGACCACGTGAGTGCGACAAAAAAGCTGGCTCAGCACAGCTTCGAAGCGGTCATCGTTGACTGTAAAGATGAACACGGCTTCGCACTGCTGGGAAGCGTCCGTTCCGGAAAACAAAACAGCAAATCCATGGCAATAGCCATTATCGAGGCCCGCACCAATTTGCAGACCGCATTCAAACTGGGGGCAAATTTTGTCGTCTTTAAGCCCATCTCAACTGAAAAAGCGAAGTCGAGTTTTCGAGCCGCCCGAGCTCTCATGAAGCGGGAGCGTCGCCGGTCCTTGCGAATGCAGGTGAATATCGCCGCCTATTTTCGATTCCAGAATGGAGAAGGCGAGCATGGCTCCATCTCCGGACTGAGCGAGGGTGGGATGTCGGTTCGATTTTCAAGTTCGAACAAGAAGGTATCCCCGATTGGCTTTTGCTTTGCACTCCCCGACACCACCACCGTGATCGAAGCCAATGGTACGATCGCCTGGCAGGATGCGCGGCGTCATGCCGGCCTTCAGTTTGCAGCTCTTCCCGGAGCTACGGAGGAGAGTTTGAAGGAGTGGTTGCGCCTGCAGAGTGGGGAGAAGCGGGATCCGCCGATTCACTGCATTCTAGTCGGCCTCAGTTCTGCCGGATGCTTCTTGAGAACTCAGTCCGCCTTCCCCGTGCAAACGCGCGTGGAGTTGCTGCTCCGTGTCGCAGATTGTTCTGTCAAGACGCAGGGGAAAGTGCGATTCATGGATCCGGAACTTGGAATGGGGATTGAGTTCGTGGCGCCGACGGCCCGGCACCGGCATCGATTAGAGGAATTAATCCAGCAGATCGAAGCCAATCCAGACGCTATCGCCGAAGTACTGGTTGAGCCGGAAGGAATCGACTGGGAAAATAGTGCCGCCGAGTCGTCAGAAACCACGGGTCCGACGGAAGACGCTGTGGAATCGGATCCGCTTCTTGAGCTCTTCTGTAAGGGTGGCACGCTTACTAAAGCAGAATTTCTGGTTGAACTGGGAAAGCACGAACTAGCGAGTTCTCCTTCGAAGGCATCGAAACAGGACCTATCCGAGTCGATCATTTATCAGCGCCGGGAGCCAAGGTTATCTGTATCTCTAACGGTAGAGATGGTAAGCCAGGCTCAGCCGGACCCCTCTCAGGCTTCCATAGTCGATGTCAGCCATCGTGGGGCTCGTCTCGACGGCGCGGTATTTTCTCCGAATGTGGGGGAGATCGTCCATCTGGTCTCAGACGGAGTGGACGCACGCTTTCGCGTTATTTGGGTGGGAGCGAAGGGAACTCCGCAAGAAGGACAAATCGGCTTGCAAAGCCTTACCACCGACAATTGACTGCCACTTGCTCCAGGCTGAAACCTCATCTACGGATACTCTCTGTCAGATGAAGCTGTTACACTGATCGACCTCTCGCAATCGCATTTCTGACCCTCTTTTCGGCCCCACCCATCATCCGCGCCCCGAATAACTACGAAATCCAATATTATTCTCCAAGGGGGCTTTCCTAATGTCTAGAAATGACCAGATGGAGATGAACTCAATTCGCATTGATAAAGTGGTGCACTCCAGGCTGCGCGAGGTCGACTTCTCGACGCTCGTCTTTGGCAGCGTTTTCAGCGACCATATGTTTACCGCT
The DNA here is from genome assembly GCA_049696955.1 of Candidatus Sulfotelmatobacter sp. Taxonomy (GTDB): domain Bacteria; phylum Acidobacteriota; class Terriglobia; order Terriglobales; family Acidobacteriaceae; genus Sulfotelmatobacter. The sequence continues at coordinate 2,875 of JBAVUV010001097.1, forward strand.
GAATTCCAGGATGGGCGTTGGAGCGACGGTCTGATTCAACCCTATGGACCGCTGCAGATCAGTCCGAATATCAGCGCGCTGCAGTATGGGATTTCTGTCTTTGAGGGCATGAAGGCACACAAATCGGCTGCTGGCCACCCCCTCCTATTTCGCGCTCGCGAGAACGCGTTGCGGTTGCAGCGCTCTGCTGCTCGGCTCGCCATGCCGGCGGTTCCCGAATCTTTGTTCATGGATGCCGTTCGAGAATTGGTTCGCCTGGACCAAGGATGGATTCCTCCGGCCGACAAAGGAGCACTTTATATCCGGCCCGTTCTATTTTCGGTGGACCCCTCGCTGCGCGTTAAGCCGGCGGAGCGATATCAGTTCGTCATCTTTACTTCTCCTTTTGGTGCGTATTTTTCGGCGCCAATCGACGTGCTGGTGAGCGAGCGGTATGTGCGGGCATTTCCGGGAGGAACCGGCGACATTAAACCTGCCGGAAACTATGCCGCCGCCCTCCTGGCCGACCAGGAAGCGCGCGACGCAGGCTGCAATGCGGTGATGTGGCTTGACGCTCAGGAACGCTGTTACGTGGAAGAATGCGGAGTAATGAATGTATTTTTTGTGCTTGGCGAAGATGTCGTGACTCCGCCGCTGAGTGGAACGATCTTGCCCGGCATTACTCGCGATAGTGTGATTATTCTTCTCCGTGATCTGGGATATCGCGTAAGAGAAGATCGCATTTCCATAGAGGAATTACAGAAGAGCTATGATCGCGGCGAACTTCGCGAGTGTTTTGGAACCGGAACGGCGGCCACGGTTTCTCACGTCAGGCGCATTCGATACCAGGATCGCACAATGGAACTGCCTCCGCTTGAAAAACGAAAGGTGGGCGCAGCAGTGCGCGATAAGCTTCTTGGCGTGATGACCGGCCGGGAACCAGATCCGCATGGTTGGGTCGAGAGCATCTGACGGAGCCCGGGATAAGTTGTGACGAAAACAAGTAAGCAAAAGGAGAAGCGCTCCGAAATGCATTACCTTCTGTTTTACGAAGTCGGCGAGGACTATGTTGCCAAGCGCGCAGAATTCCGGGATGCGCACCTCGAAAAAGCTTGGGCCTCCAGCGCCCGAGGCGAGCTTGTATTAGGCGGTGCCCTGGCGAATCCAGCAGATGGTGCGGTTTTGCTTTTCAAAGGCGACTCGCCCGCAGTCGCTGAGAATTTTGCCAAGGCTGATCCTTATGTGATCAGTGGCTTAGTAAAGCGCTGGCGCGTGCGGGAATGGACGACAGTGGCGGGCGAAGATGCCGCGAATCCTGTCAGATCGAACGGAGTGGCAGGTGCCACGAAGACTTCGAGGGGACCGGCGGGGGCTGGAAGCCCTTCATCGCATGATGGAAGATTGATCTTGCGAATGTGGAAGGCGCGCGCCGCCGCCGAAGAGTCGGACCAGTATATCCAGCACGCAACTACAAGGGTCTTCCCAGACCTGGAAACGATCAAAGGACATCGCGGAGCATATCTGCTGCAGCGCCCTGCAGACGGCGAGGTTGAACTTGTCGTCCTCACCCTTTGGGAGTCGATGGAAGCGGTCCGTGAGTTCGCAGGCGCGCAAGCGGAGAAAGCGGTCGTGGAATCGGAAGCCCGAGCGATATTGAAGTCCTTTGACCGGTCGGTGATGCACTTCGAGGTCGTTCGTGGCCCAGGGAAGATTGACCATCGATCGGATAAGGACTAGGCCGCGCCCGCCGAGATTTCATTTGTGCGGAACGTCAGCATTGCGGTTAAGATGTGAAAGCCACATTTTTCCGCGCGAATGACAACCAATTCTTTGAGGACTTTTCGGCGGGGGTTAACGCTTACTTTCGTCTTTTGCGGCGTCGCCCTATCGACCGCGAACAGTTCTCAAGGCGCCCCCGCGGATGCCGGTCCTGGGCCGGGCGAAGGCCTCAAACCAATTCTGCAATACATCTCTTCCGCGTGGGACACTTTGACGCGATCGATGTCGGAATGCGAGAGCGTGGTCGATCCCAAGATGAAAGTTGCCGCCGTATTGTACTTGCCTGCAGGATTCAGCGAACCGCCCGCCTTGCAAAAGCTCGCCAAGAATTGCGACGTCCGAATTGAACATTTGCCCATCGAGATTCATCATCTCGGTGAGATCGATACCTCGAAGATCCAACCGCCTGGGTTGCTCTACCTGGAGAACAAGTATGTTGTTCCGGGGGGACGTTTCAACGAAATGTATGGGTGGGATAGTTACTTCATCATCCGTGGATTGCTGCGCTCCGGCCGGGTGGAGTTGGCTCGGGGCATGGTCGATAACTTCTTTTTCGAAATAGAGCATTACGGCGCCATGCTCAACGCAAACCGCACGTATTACCTTACGCGTTCCCAGCCGCCGTTTCTGAGTTCGATGTTCGTCGATGTTTACGATGCCCTGCAAAAATCTGGACGCACGGATCCGGTCTGGCTGGCAAAGGCTTATGC
>JBAVUV010001098.1:0-3384 GCA_049696955.1 Candidatus Sulfotelmatobacter sp.
CGTATGGTGTTGCCGGGATTCAGTTGTGCCGCGTCCTTCACCAGATTTCCGGAAGCGTCAAAGATCAAAGCATAGCCGCGCTGCAGAACGGCCAAAGGAGAAAGCGTCTGCAGTGCCCTGCCCATGCGCTCGAGGCGAACCTTATTTTGCAGGAGTTGATTTCGCATGGCGGCGGCCATGGCGGAAGTCCCGCCTTCGAGTTCCGCACGAATGCCCGCCAGGACGCGCCGCAAGTCGTAATGGCGCACGGTCGCCGATATGGTTTCCCAGCGCCGGCGCAATTGCTCGAGCATCTGGCGCTCGCCGCGCTCCAGGCGGTAAGTTAGATCGTCCAGTTTTTGCTGGCGCTGCCGGATCAAGTCCATCATGCGGGCAAATGCGCCGTGCTGCGCCCGCTCGATCAGAGCATGACGAGCTTCCAGCAGACGGCGCTCCATGGCCCGCAGCAACCGCTCGCGTACCGCTTCCGCCTGATTCTCCACATCGACGCGGGAACGAATCACCAGTTCGGCCGCGGCAGAAGGTGTGGGCGCGCGCAGGTCGGCCACAAAATCGATGATCGTGAAATCGGTCTCGTGGCCCACGGCTGAAATTACGGGAATCTCTGAAGCGGCCACGGCCCGCGCCAGCTTCTCATCGTTGAACGCCGCCAAATCTTCCGCCGACCCTCCGCCGCGGGCCACAATGATCACTTCTACGCTGCTGCTTTGGTTGAAATACCGGATGCCGGATGCAAGGTCTGCGGCCGCCGTGTCTCCCTGCACCTGCGCCGGATAGATCACCGCGTTCGCCGTGTGATGCCGCCGCTGCAGAATGTTGAGAATGTCGCGCAGGGCGGCCGCTTGTGGTGAGGTTACAATTCCGATTCGCGCCGGCAAGGTTGGAATCGCTTTCTTTCGCTCTGCCGCAAATAATCCTTCCGCTTCCAGCTTGGCTTTCAGTTGTTCGAAAGCAACCTGCAAACCGCCCGCGCCCTTGGGCTCGATGTACTCGGCGGCGATTTGCAACTCGCCGCGATCGTCATAAATGGTGACGCGGCCGCGCACCACCACTTGCATTCCATCCGCCGGACGAAAGCGCAGCAGTCGCGCCGCCGAGCGAAACATCACCACCCGGATCTGCGCGTTTCCGTCTTTGAGCGTGAAATAAAGATGGCCGGAATCGGGGGCGCGAAAATTCGAGATTTCGCCCTCGACCCAGGCATCGGAATACTCCCGCTCAACATGCGTGCGAACAGCTGCGACCAGAGCGCGCACCGTCCAGACGCGCCGCTCCGGGGCCTGGAACCTAAAGCCGAGTTGATCCGTAACCGACATGGGTCCGACTGCAGTTTAGCCTTGCCCGCCTCCGTTTCCAAACGGGCAGGAGCGGCCCCTTTCCAGTTAGAAAAGGAGCCAAGGTAGTTTCCCGACAAATCACTTATAGGATTTACTTGCTCTCAGGGAATCGCTTCCCTGTTCGACGAGGAACCGGCTATCGTTCCCGGGGCTGGCCTCGAACTTGCCGGGGTGCTTTCAGCCGGGCTCTTCGCCTCCGCATCCGGTTTGTCAGAGAGCAGTCCGAACACTCCCACTCCGGTGGTTGTCCCGACATAGACTTTGCCGTTGGCAATCATCGGAGTGATGAACTTATTCCCTGCACCAAAGTGATCGCGGTCGCCCGCGGCCTGACTGCTGTTGTAGAGTTCGACCAGTGTAGTCGCATTGTAGGCGTACAGAACGGCGGGATTCGTGTTCGACACCGCCCACACGATTGCGTTGGAACCCTGGTTACAGGAAATACTTGGAGTGGCTCCGGGATAACCGAAGGTGTTGATGGTCTTCGCAATCGCTGCGGTCGCGAGTTTGGCTTGCTTAAATTGAAATTCAAGAATGGGCTGCCCCACCGGTCCAAAATAAAGCCGGCCGCTCCAGAAAGCCGGCATTGACCACAGGCCGCCGGGCAACGCGCCTGCGAGCTCCTGGTAAATGCCGTTGCTACTCGCATTGAACTTGCCCATCGAGTTGCGATTCACGACGTAGAGGTTTGTATCTTTGCCCGCACCCACCGCCAGGTCCCAGGTGGCGCCCGCGGAATCTTTCATTACCGGCAATAACAAAGCTCCGCCCGAACCCAGGTCCGTATCGCTATCGCTTTCGGTTACTCCGTTATGCATTTCGAAATAGTCGGCGACCGCGAGACCACTCTTGGTAGCGAGTCTGAGGAACGCATTGCCGTAGTCGCCGCTGCTGGGAAAGCCGCTGGAATTCAGAGTCGTGTCGAAGGTGCCATTGGCATCCAGGAAAAAAATGTTGCTTGTGGCATCCGCGGTCAGTCCTGAACCCGAGCCCCAAATCGCGCCTTCGTTGCCGTTAGGCGTGACGTTCAGTACCGTGGTCTGCGCCAGTGTGGTTGCGTTGTAACCCATGATCCATCCGGTATAGGGACGGATATCGCAATGCGATGCCCATGCCAAGTAAATGGTGTTGCCGGCTTGAAGCAGCCCGGCGCGTTCTTCATATTGCGCGGGATCGAAAACCACGTATCCGCCAGAACTATTATCGCCACGCCCAGGGTACTTGGCCGCGATGTCGACGGGACCTTTATACAATTCATTACCGGTCGTAGCGTCGAGCGCATGCAGCCGTTGATGGTAGTCGCCGGAGGAATCTTTCGACATAGCTACCGCGTAAATCACGCCGTTTGATCCCGTAGGCCGCCTGATCACAGGGGTTGAAGTGATTCCAATCTGCGGAGTGACCTGGCTGCAGCCGCGGTCGTCCGACGGAGTTTCGCCAGATTTGAGAGCGCTGACATGCCAGATCACCGAGCCGGTATCGGCATCGAAGGCATAGACGGAATCGTTCTCTGTTACCACAATGAGGAGGTTGTGAGTGCCCTTGCCCGGGATAGGCACTGCCGAGAGGTACAGCGGCTCACCATCGACACGGCCATCAGCCGCCAGCGTAAACAGCTTTCCGAACGAAGCGGAGTTCACGTTGCTGAGGGTAAGCGATGCTTCGGAGGGATTGAGACCGGTGCGTGAGTTATTGTTGTGGTAAGTGAGAACGTTTTGGGAGAATGCGCTGGGCACTCCGGCAGTGAAGAGACATAGAGTAAACACGGCGGGAGAGACGAGAAGAGCCAACCAGACTCTGCGAAATATCAAGACGAAAACCTCCTCGGAAATGTTGACTTCAGGACGGAGCAGCGCAGAGACAGCGACACAGACAAAAGACCGATGCAATGCCTAACTTGGTTGCGAAATCGGGTGCCCAAAGATGACGAGAAACGCCGATACCTTACATCTTCAGTAGTAGACCTGTGTTCGCCGATTATTGTAAAGGCTCAGCCTCGGGGAAACACTGGATAATACATGCAGGTAGCATCCGAAAAGATTAGCGG
>JBAVUV010001099.1:0-1698 GCA_049696955.1 Candidatus Sulfotelmatobacter sp.
GCTCTGGACTGGGTTTCGCTGATGCATGCCGTCCCTCGGATCGGCCTTGACCCACACTTAGTGAAACTTGCGTTCGTATTTGTCATCGTTGGCTATGGAACAAAGATCGGCTTCGTACCCATGCATAGCTGGCTGCCGGACGCGCACGCCGAAGCACCGACACCCATCAGCGCTCTGCTGTCAGCTGTACTGCTGAATTGTGCCATGTACGCCGTGATGCGCTACGACGCAATTGTTTCCCATGCCGCGGGACCTGCTTTTCCCCACACTCTCCTGTTGATTTTTGGCGTGATGTCCATGGTTGTCGCTGGCTTGCTGATACTCGTCCAGCGGAATCTGAAGCGAATGATGGCGTACAGCAGTGTGGAGCACATGGGAATCATAGCGATCGGCCTGGGATTAGGGGGCCCCCTGGGACTTTTCGGCGCGCTCTTGCACACCTTCAATCACTCCGTCGCGAAGTCCCTGCTCTTTTTCAGCGCCGGAAATGTCCGCCACAACTTTGGGACGCTCCGCATGGATCACATCAGTGGAATGTCTCGAACGGTGCCGCAAACCAGCGCGGCGCTGATCGTCGGAGGCCTGGCGATTGTTGGGTTGCCGCCTTTCAGCTTATTCACAAGCGAGTTTGCAATCCTGTCCGGAGCGTTCACGCAGGCCCATTATTTTGTCGCCGCTGTTTTTCTGATCATACTCTCAGTAGTTTTTGGCGGGTTCGTCTATCATTTCCTCCGTCTGCTCACTGGCGAGTCAAGTCCTACACCTGTGAGCTCAAAGTTGATTCCCTCTGAATACACTCCTATGGCAATCGCGGGCCTCTGTTTGATATTTTTCGGCATGCGGATTCCTCACACATTCAGTGTCCTTTTGCGAGAAGCGATGACGGTGTTGCAATGAACGAGAACGGGCCAGCAGTAGGTTCAATCGCCGCCCACGGCCTTTCAGGAGTGATGTTCTCGCTGCCTCAGATTGCAGATGCCTCCGTCGGCCGACTAGTTACGATCTTCGGAAGCCTCGGGCCAAACCGCGAAAAACGGGTCCACTACGTCTTCGATGTCGGGACCCGCGACTACAAACAGATCATGGTTCCAGTTGAGGGCGCAGTCCGCTCCATTGCACTCGATGTGCCCGCGGCGTCCTGGTACGAAAGAGAGCTCCATGACCAGTATGGCGTCGAGGTGAGTGGTCACCCGGATCTTCGCCCTCTCGTTTTCCATGAAAACTGGCCTGATGGGGTGTACCCGATGGTGGATGCGGTCGACCGAGTTCCGTGGGCTTCCCGCGAATACCGGTTTCTGAGGGTGCAGGGCAACGGAATTGCCGAGGTAGCTGTAGGCCCCGTGCATGCAGGGGTTATTGAACCGGGACACTTTCGTTTCAGCGTCGTAGGAGACACCGTTTTGCACTTGGAGCTGCGACACTTCTACACGCACAAAGGCACCGAGAAGATGTTCGAGGGGATCCCGGTCAACGCCGGAACGATGATTGCGGAGTCTGTCTCTGGTGACAACTGCTTTGCTCATGCTGTTGCGTATTCCCAGGCCGTTGAAAACGCCTATCGAGCCGATATTCCGACGCGAGCCTCTGCCATCCGCCTGATTGGATTGGAGTTTGAACGACTCGTCTGCCACATTTCAGATGTCGGCGGGCTTTGTACTGATGTGGGTTTCAGTGTTGCCGCGGCATCTGCGGTGCGCA
>JBAVUV010001100.1:0-2200 GCA_049696955.1 Candidatus Sulfotelmatobacter sp.
CGCGAAGACTCTTCTCCGCGCGGAAGGCCTTTCATCACCTCAACTCAAATTACTCAACCACCACGACCAACGGAATCTCTACTCCCGGATGCCGCAGATCAATCAGCACATACTCTCCATCGATATAGTCAACGTAGCAATCGTCCGTATAAGCCCAGTCGCCCGGCCACGGATTCGCCAGCGAGAACCAGTATCCGCTGTATTGAAACCGCGGCTGTCCCTGCACCACTTGCGTCTGCACTCGGAACGTGTGCTGCCGCCCAAAATTCGCCCGGAACTTATCATCCGGAATGCGCTGCCCAGACGCCGGCTTCCCATGATCGCCACCATTCTTCATGGCCCGATCATTATTATTATTCTGCATCGGACGATTCTGCTCCTGCGCCGGCTTCATTTCGTCGTTCCGTTTCTCATCCTGCTTGTCCATCTTGTCGTTCTTCGCTGCCGGCTTCCCTTCCTCCGCCTTCGGTTCCTGCGTAGGTTTTTCCTGCATAGGCTTCGCATCCTTAGGCTCCGCCTTCGGCTGCGCCGGCTTCGCTTCATCCTGCTTCGGCTCTTCCTGCTGCGGCTTGGCTTCTTCCTTCGTATCCTGAGCCTTCACCGTCCCGCACGTTCCTAGTACCAGTCCTAACAATCCTGCACCCAACAATCCTGTACCCAGGCCTTTAAGTCTCACGTCTTGAAATCTCATAGATTCCTCGCTTGACCATCTGCTTTGCCTCCAATTTCGGGCCCAGATCAGATGCCGCCCTCACCTTCGCTGGATGCCCTCTCAAATATTTCCCCGTCTCGCCTACAGTGTTCTCCCATCCCCCTGCAGGAACCACTCACTCACCTCTGCAGAATTTTTCTCTTTCCACAGACTCTGGTGCGCTAAAATGCCTTAGCACGGAGAGCAATCCCGCTTCTCTCGTCGGATCACTTGCTCTTGCCTTCCCCCAGGAGGTAGTAAAGATGTACCGGCCCTACTCAGGTTCCGTGGCGGACTCGCGTTCGTTCATGGATGTCCAGTCCCTCATCCGCAACCTTGCTCAGGATTTCGTTACCTCGTTCAATACCGGCAACTATGACCTGGCCGCAGCCCTGTTCGCGCCCGATGGCGTCCTGATGGCGCCGCATCACGACCCCGCCTACGGCCCCAAGTCCGTCGAGCGTCTCCTCCACTACTTCGGCGACGCCGGATACCAGGACCTGCGTCTCGAAACCGTCCGCATCGAATCCGCCGGAGATCTCGCCATGGAAATCGGCCGCTACACGGTCGCCATCCGCCAACCCGACGCCACCCTCTGCGCTGACCACGGCAAATATCTCAAAACCTGGAAGCGCCTCGGAGCCTGGCTCATCCTCGCCGACAGCTGGAGCTCAAACTTACCCACCCCTCGCTAGGATTTCTTAAGAAACGAAAATCGTGACGACTCGTAACCTTACCCATTCCGACAAATAAACTACTGTCATTCCGACAATAAAGTCTTTGTCATTCCGACAATAAAGTCTTTGTCACCCCGACAATAAAGTCTTTGTCGTTCCGGCAATAAAGTCTTTGTCATTCCGAGCGAAGAAAGATCATCCGCGACAGCGAATGATCTTTCGCAGTCGAGGAACCTGCTGTCCCGGCCGATGCCATGTGACGCCCGGGTGCCCCATTTCTCGCGTCCTTCGCGAGAAGTGGGATACCACAAACGTTCGTCCTTCACCGGCAAGTAACTTTAATTTTCCTGTCATTCCGAGCGCAGCGAGGAACCTTGGTTCCCCGTCCGACCCCGGAACCCCTCATCCCAGCAAGCCTGAATCGTCAGCCCCGTATCCCCCCGCAGCAACTCCCACGCCTCCTGATACTCCCCATACTTCTGCCGCTTGCTCTTCGGCGTAAAGTGCAGCGACGAATTCTTCCTCCCCATCACCTCAAACGGAATAATGTACCAATCATCGATTGGTATCAGCAGGATGGCAAAAAAATCCACCGTCCCCGGCACATACTTCTTCCGCTTCGGACCCATCACATTCAAGCTGTATCCCTCCCCTCGCCGCTTGTAAATCGTCGACTTCACCTGCACCCGCACCACCCCGCGCTCGCTCTCCACTCCCACGTCATATCTCCCCGCCAGCCCAAACGGCCTCGACACTTTCATGTCCTTCTCCAGCGCCAGCATCATAAAATAAAGCTCCGCCCACTCCCCCCGCTCCCTGCACCCCTTGATCT